>JBDTTO010000219.1:0-5768 GCA_039930585.1 Gemmatimonadaceae bacterium | reverse complement strand
GATTTCACCTGCATCAAGCACGCAGACAATTCAGAGCCGGTTACACACTCGCGGATCTGCGCACAGCACTCCAGGTCGCGCAGCGGGAACGCGCGGAAACAGAGGCGCCTGCTCCGCCGGAAGAAATGCGTTCGCAAAAAATATTGAGGGTCAGCACGATTGTGGCCGCAACCTGGTGGGCTGTGACGCTGGGACTTCTGAACGCGGGTGTAGCACACACGAGTAGAGGCGCGGTCGCATGGCTTGCACCACCAGTGCTCAGCACCATGCTACTTGGTGCAATCAGCAACGCGCTGGATGTGCAATTCATTCCGAATCGTGTTCGTAAATGGTGGCAGACCGGAATACGCGAACGTTTGTGGAACAGTCGCGCAGGCGAGTGGCTTGCTCAGCGACTTGGTGCGCCCGAACGTTCGCAGCCAGTTGGTGCCGGCGTATTTCGGCCGACTGAAGCGGCGATTGGTGTTGCCGCATCTGAACTGTTTGCTGCGCTTCCTGCGGCGTATCGCAATGAACTCGCTGATCTGCCTGCGGTTCTTGCGGCGCTCGAAGCGCGCGCCGCTGCCGCGCGCGCTGATATTGACGTAGTTGCTGCGCTTGCGCCGCTTGGATCAGTTGACGCCAGCGTGATTGATGTGCGTCGCAAAGCCGCGAGCACGCAATTGGCTGAAAGCGTGGCGGCGCTCGAAAATCTTCGACTTGACTTGCTGCGACTGCATGCGGGCGCGAACAATCTTGCGCCGATCAACACACTGATTGATGCCGCGCGCTTGATGAGCGACGATGTCGGTCGACTGGCCGACGCGCAGGACGAAGTGGAGCTTGAGTTAATACGAAAACGCGAATCAAATTAATTCGACGCGTGCGGTGTGCCCCGATGACAATGACAATGGTGCGTCGCGCGTGAGCAGCGTTGCGTCCAAACCTTCAGTGAGCGCGACATAGGTTGCGCCATACGCAGAGAGGTTGTGGCGAAGCATCCAGACTCGATGCAGCAGCGAATCGTGCGCATGACGCGTGATTGGAAACCGTTTGAGCAACGCTAATGCTGATTTTCCGCGCGCGTCACTGAGCTCACCACGCAGCGCGTACTTTCGGAGCGCGTGCGCTACTTCAACGTCAATGAGATGTGGTGCATGCAGTGACTCACCGTTGTCGAAGAGCCTGGCGTCCAACGCTTCAACGCCAGGCACTCGCAACAACAGATCGATGATGACTGACGCATCGACCACGATCACCGGCTGTCGCGCTCACCGCGAAGGATGTCGGCAGCAGATTCGGACACCGCTACCGGCTCAAGTGCATCCAGCCGTTGACGCAACTCAGCCACGCTGAACTGATCGGCCAGGCGCGCAAGTTCGCCCTGCAAATAGTCAGACAGCGACATGCCAGCGAGGGCCGCGCGTGTGCGGAGCCTGGTGTGCAGCGCGTCAGGGACGTTTCGGAGTTGAATCATCTTGGACATGTTCTGAACATGCAACACATGTGCATCACATGTCAACTCCGACCGCCTTGCTGCCGCCGTTAAACGACGCCGCACCGCCAGGCCAAGCTCACGCCGCACGATCAGCACTCACGTGTACGCCACGACCTGCCAGCCAGACCACGAGATCTTCCCGCGTCTTGAGCACGACCGCGTTTGATGCCAGGTCGGGATGCATCAACTCAGTGGGATAGTCGGTTGGGAGGCCGGTTCGAACGTTCACAACCCACGAATGGCGCAGGTTGCGTTCACGCCCCGACATGAGCGCGCGAGGCGAAGCACCAACGACTGCGGCAACCGCACCGTACGTGGCACGTTGCTGAGCATCTTCGAGTTCATCGAGAATCTGATCCATCGTTGTAGCGGACATTTGAAATCCCTCAAGTTTGAGAATGAAGCCAGGTGTTCCGCCAACCTGAGTGGAGGGCCGGCGTCCACCGTCATCATTCGAGGGCTGGTTGAATCATTTGCGTTCGGCATCTTCAGGTAAGCGCTGTCACGCCACCCTTTGAAAACGGAGTCGCTGTGTTTCTAAGCCTGATGAAATCCGCCGGACTGATGCTCGCATTCGCGCTGCCATCGCTTCAGCCGAAAGTTCTCGCGCCGGAATACACAACGATTCACATGGAGATCACGGTCAATAAATCAGCCGCCGAGAGCTGGGCGAAAGTCGGCGGCTACTGCGACATCAGCAAATGGCTGACGGCCGGCCGCACATTTCCATGCGAGGTCACAAGTGGCAACGGCGAAATGGGAACAGTACGTTCGCTGAACAACGGCGCCATAATCGAAATACTCACGGCGAAAACCGATCTGTCGTACGGGTACACGCAGCCGGTAAAAGAGGGACAGTTCTACAACCTCTATCATGGATATCTCGAATCCAAACCAATAACGGCGACAACGTCAAAGTTGATCTACACGTTGTTGTATGATGCGTCGAACCTCGCTGACCAACCGGCGAAGGATGCGGATGCCGCGCGCCGACGGAAACAGTTTGAAGCAGCGCTGCTCAACATGAAAACCATCGCGGAGGCGCCATAGATGCGTCGTGCAAATTTGCGGAGCGTGGTTCTGCACTGCGTTGCGCTTTGCTCCGTAATGTTGGTCAGTCCAAACACGCTTCACGCACAGCGTGGTCGTGGATTTGGAGGTGGCGGCGGTTGCTCGTGGAGTGGCGGCTTCTTTAACGATGCCGACCGCACAAGTTATTGGACTGACCCGCTCATGAAGAACGTGCCGTACGACGGCCGCATGCAGATCGCGCGCATCTGGTATTCGGGCCACTTCGCATTTTGCGCTGCATCTGCGCCGTATGGAACCGAGTTCAGTGTTGGATGGGCGCACGATTTTCCGCATCCCGAAGAAAATCTTGCCAAGATGGTCAACGGATTGACGACCACGAAAGCGTACATTGGCGCGAACATTTTCCGCTTCGATGATCCCGCACTCGGCCGATTTCCCATTGCGTATCTCACCGAACCAGGCGGATGGTTTGTGAACGAGAAAGAAGCAGCGGGCGCGCGCAATTATCTGTTAAAAGGCGGATTTCTTATCATCGATGATTGGCGCGGCCCGGATGCGACGACCAACGCATTGGCTGCGCTCAAAGCAATATTTCCAGAACTTCGACCAATTGTTGTTCCGGAAAATCACGCGATTTTCAATTCGTTCTTTCAAATCAGGAATGCGGCGTCGCTGCTGCGCAATCAAAACCAGGGATACGGCGGCACTGCCGAATACCTCGGCTACTTTGAGGACAACGACCCGCACAAACGTCTCATGGTTATTTGCGACGTCAACGAGGACGTCAAAGACTATTGGGTGTGGTCGGCCCTGGGGCGCGACGCCATCGACGTGAGCAACGAGGCGTACAAGCTTGGTATCAACTACCTGATGTACACACTCACGCATTAAGCGACGTTCAGTTCATACCAACCGTTTTGGCACAACACATTCTCGCTGAGAAATGCTTACACCTCCGCTTACCGACGTTGAAGTTCGCATCTTGGGTTCATTGGCCGAGAAGGCGGTAACGACGCCGGATAACTATCCGTTGTCGATAAGTGCGTTGGCGGCTGCGTGTAATCAGACCACCAGTCGCGAGCCGGTCATGCGATTGGAGGAAGGGATAATCCTGGAATCCATTGTCACGTTGCGCCGAAGAAGTTTGCTGCGCGCGATTCAGCCGGCGGGATCACGCGTGACAAAGTATTTGCACTTATTGGATGAAGCGCTCGACCTGGATGCGCGTGAAATTGCGGTATTGGGTGTGTTGATGTTGCGGGGCGCGCAAACCCTTGGTGAGTTGCATTCGCGCACGACACGCCTGGCGGAGTTTGTTGATGTTGCTGCGGTTGAAGCGACGCTCAATTCACTTGTGTCGCGTGAAAGCGGCGCGCTGGCGGTGCAAATGCAGCGACGCGCCGGTCAGAAGGAGCTGCGCTATGCACATCTGTTAAGTGGAGAACCGTCGGCGCACACCGATCGTGATTCGCAGTCAGACGTGAATGAGCAGGTGGCGGGTGTTGCGCGGTCGCTGGATCGGGTTGCGGAGTTGGAGCGTGTTGTCACGGAGTTGCGCGCTGAGTTGACAGAGCTGCACGCGCAATTCGCCGCATTTCGCGCCGAGTTCCAGTAGATTCTCGGCGCGCTCGAAAGCGTGACACTTGTGCGTCGAAAACAGACTGCAGCAAATTTTGCGCATGCAATTGTGCGATGCATGCGGATATCACTCTGTGTAAGCGCGCACAAAACAAATTGAATGCATTCGTAAACAAGTCACAAAGCGCGCAGATCATTCGGCTGAGGTGCTGTGTATGAACGGTCTCATGTTGCACATTCACAGCGAGGCACAAATGGCTGAACAGAATCGCAATACCGACAAAGACCGCGGCACGACCAAACCGAACCAACCCGACAGGGGGCGGAATGATTCTCCCGATCGAAACGAGGATCCGGATCGCGCTCGGCGAGCCGACCCCGGAAAACGGGATTCCGACAACGGCATGGATGACGCCAACAACGACAACGAGGATCGCGATACCGGCGTAGATGAGCGCGATAGCAACAAGCGCTCGCGCACGTAACCCTCAAGAACCTTGCGACGCCCATCGGTTTCACCTCCCGGTGGGCGTTGTGGCTTTACGTAACCCCGCGGCGGGGAGCATTTCATTGCACAGTGTTGGTACTTGAGCGAAAGAAGTGAACGCGGCGATTAGGTTGTTCTGCGTACGCAGCTGTTTCTCTCGCGCGCTCAAGCGACCATTTGTCGACCATTACTCAACCCATCAGCCGCACTCCCGAGGACGTCCTCCGTGACGTGTTCGGATATACCGAATTCCGCCCCGGTCAGCGCCAGGTTATTGAGGCGGTGCTCGAGGGACGGGATTGCATTGCGTTGATGCCAACGGGTGCGGGCAAGTCGCTCACGTATCAGTTGCCTGCCAAATTGCTGCGCGGTACCGTGCTGGTGATTTCGCCCCTCATCTCGTTGATGAAGGACCAGGTTGATGCGGTCGCGAGTCTCGGCTACAACGTCACCGCGATTAATTCCACGCTCGATTTCGATGAGCGGCGCGCACGCCTGGATGCTTTTCGAGCGGGTGAGTACGAGCTGGTGTATCTCGCGCCCGAAGCGCTGGACGGATACCTCGGCGATTTCATTCAGAGCTGTCCGATTTCGCTGCTCGTTGTGGATGAAGCGCATTGTATCAGTCAATGGGGGCATGATTTCCGTCCGGCGTATCGCAAACTGGCCGGACTCAAGCAGCAGCTGGGTGTGCCAGTACTGGCACTGACCGCGACTGCCACGCGTGATGTCGCGCGTGACATTTTGCGTCAGTTGGGAATGAAGAAGCCTGCAGGATTCAAGGGTTCATTTTTTCGCCCGAATCTTCGCATCGGCACGCGCAAAAAGGGGCAGGGCGGCAACACGCGTCGCGAGATGTTGTCGCTTGTGCGGGCGCACGCGGGCGAGAGCGGAATTATTTACTGTGGCAGCCGGAAAGGTGTCGAGCAGACCACGGAGTTTCTTGTTGGGCAAGGCGTGCGTGCGAAGTCATACCACGCGGGGCTTGAAGCCGACGAGCGTGCGCGCAATCAGGAGGCATTTCAGCGCGATGATGTTGATGTGATCGTGGCGACCGTTGCATTTGGCATGGGTATCGACAAATCAAATGTGCGCTTCGTGATTCATCGCGACATGCCGAAAGACATTGAGTCGTGGTATCAGGAAATTGGTCGTGCCGGACGTGATGGTTTGCCTTCTGAAACTATTTTATAT
>JBDTTO010000218.1:0-5771 GCA_039930585.1 Gemmatimonadaceae bacterium | reverse complement strand
GCACACCGCGCAGATTTCCCGGGCCGTCTTCACCAACTGTGGCGACTACCAGCAGCTTTCCGGCAATCGGAATTTTCGAGCTGACAATCTGACGAGTGATCGCGAGCGTCACCGCCAATCCTCGGCAATCATCACCAATGCCAGGTGCAGTCAGTCGTGTTCCTTCGCGCTTGACGCGAACGTCGGTGCCTTCGGGAAACACCGTGTCGAGATGACTGCTCAACATCACTGTTGGGCCGGGGCGTGAACCGAGAATTTCGCCCAGCACGTTGCCTTCTTTGTCGATGCGCACGTTCGCAACGCCCAGCGCGATCAACTGCTTCTTGTAAGCCTCCGCACGAACCGCTTCCTTGAACGGTGGCGCGGGAATTTCGCAGAGTTCGATTTGTTTGCCGATTGTCCACGCGTTGTCGCTTTGCAGTGCACTCATGGCCTGCGCAACCTGCGGCGCTTTGGCCATCGCGTTCATGTCGACGGTCGGCGCGTTCGGGTTGGGTCGCTGTGCTGACGCTTCGTGGGCAACCATTGCCGTAACAATCGCGATTAACGCGAAACCCGAACGAACTCGCTGACAAGCATGCTGGCAATCAAACATGAAGACTTTCCGGAGGCGGGCGGAGAGAATCAGAATGGCTTCGTTGATGAAGCCTCATGATCGGCGCAGAAGCAGTTTCTGCTCCCGGAAAGTAATGCGTGACCGTCAGGCCGGAATGTGCACCGCCGCGGCAGTCCAACCCTCCAGATCCTTGTCGCTTCGGATCTCACGGGACGTATCCACGATCAGCGTTGTTCCATCCAGCTTGATGGGCAGGCGATCCAGATTGCGTTCGGCCTTGCCGCTGATCAGCTCACCCGTGGGCGTGAAACGGGACTTGTGTTTCGGGCACTGAAAAATGTGTTCGTCATCGAGCCATTTGATGGCCGTGCTCTGGTGCGGACACGCGATCGAAAATGCAAAAGCGTCGTTGTTCGCCCGCGCGATAATCAGGTCATTCTCGGCGTCAAACTGAACGCCGTCTGCAACCGGCAGCGGATATTTCCTCTCGTCGGAACGGCCTGCGACGGCCGGAAGGGCAGTGATGTACTGCGCAAATGCCGATGACCCACTAATGACGGAGAGGCCAACAAGTGCGGCGACTCCCCGAACGGCGTTCTGCACAAATTCGCGACGACCGTTGAGTGCGCAGCCGCTGCATCCCGCTGTGGACTCGTCGTTCATGGCATCGTTCTGTGAAATCATCATGTCTTGAATATGAGAACTGGTTACCATGGCTGACTACACCAGCATCGAGACTATTCCCGGAATCGGCCTCGGCTGCGGTGGCGCGTCGTGCAGTGCCCCGCGAGATTGCAAGCTCATGCCCGCCAGTCTTCGTCGCGCCCTGCGCCCACTGCTGTTTGTGCTCGGACTGGCCGCGGCCACGGTACCGGCCCACGGCCAGAGCTCCAGTACACGCACCAGCCGCTGCGCGAATTCCGGCCGTGTTCTGAAAGTTGATTTTGCGGGCAGTCCGATGTTCAGCGACGTCGAAATGGCGACGTTCATCGTCAACGAACAGCCGTCGTTTATCTCGAGATTGTTCCGGTTTCCGAAATACATGTGCGTCGATACGCTGGAAGTGCAGCGGGATGCACTGCGTCTGGCCGTGCTGCATCGGCAACAAGGCTGGTTTCTGGCCAATGTTGCGCCGCAATACGATCGGAAGAAAGATGGTGTGAATCTCCTGTTCGACATCACGCCCGGTCCCGAAGCGCGCGTGGACAGTATCGCCGTGCTGGGCCTTCCCACACCGGAAACCGATCCGCGTGCCTACGACGGTCCGCTGCTGGCAATGCGAGGGCAGCGCTTTGATCGCATCAAGGTGCAGGCGCTAATCGATTCGGTCGTGGAGCGATTGCAGAATGCCGGCTATGCACGTGCGAAGCAGCCGATCACGACGGTTTCGATTGACACTGCGTCTGCCACTGACACAGTCCCGGCAAAAGTTCGGCTTGAGCTCACCTTTGCTGCAGGCGCGCGATTGCGGGTTGGTGAAGTGCACGTGCGCATTCAGGGCATTGGTGAGCGTCGAACAGTCGACTCGGCTGACATCATGTCTCTCATTCGTTTACGTCCGGCGCAGCGCTATCGTGTAAGGAACGTGGTTCAGGCTCAGCGTGACCTGTATCGCACGGACGCGTTCAAGCTGGTGCTCATCGACACAATCGCGCCGCGCGTTGGCAGTGCGGATAGCCTTATTGATTTTCAGGTCACCGTCGCCGAGGCGCGTACGCGGTACGCGAAGGCAGGCGCCGGTTGGGCGACACAGGACTGCGGCCGAGTGCAGGCGCGCGCGCAGGATCGTGCATTTCTCGCGCCGGGCCGTCGAGCTGAAGTCTCAGTTCGCGCCAGCAAACTGGGCGTCGGCGCGCCGTTCGATTTCGCGAAGCCGCTGTGCTCTCCCACACTTCGCGACGATCCGTTCAGCGAGAAGGTTAATTATTACCTCGGCACGACGATTTCAAATACACGTTTTTGGGGATATCCGTTCGCGCCAACGTTCAGCATTTACAGCGAACGTCGCGGCGAACCCCTGGCATATTTGCGCGAGACATCGATTGGTACGCTGTTCGAGTTGAGTTCCACATTGTGGCGTCGCACAGTGGTGACGCCCGGCATTCAGTACGAACGCGGACGCACAATTTCCGATCCGCTCATTTCCTGCACAAGATTCAATCTCTGCCAGCCGCAGGATGAAACCGTTTCGCTGTTCGGGCGCGGCGTTGGTGTCCTCAGTACCGCGCTCACGCACGATCGAACAGACAACGCTGCCAACCCGACTTACGGTTCACGCTACCGCGGCGAAGTGCGCGCAGGGCTGACGTCCGCCAGCACAAAACAGAAGATCTCGTTCTATCGCGGCAACGCCGAAGCATCGGCGTACCAGCCGCTGTTGCGTGGCACTATTGCGGCACGCGTGCAGTTGGCGCGTGTGTTCTCGCCAAACGCGCCTCTCGTCAACGGCTCGCCGCTGTTGCCGCAACAGGAACGACTTTTCGCAGGTGGACAGAATTCCGTTCGCGGATTTCAGCAGAACACGCTGGGACCGGTAGTGTATGCGTTTAACGATTCAAGCAAAATCACGACGGAAATTATCAACGGAATCGAAACACGGACATTGAAAGCTGACGCCAAGCCGAACATCGTGGTGCCGCGCGGCGGAACCGCACTCGTCGTAGGAAATCTCGAATGGCGGCGGCGCGTCGGCTGGCCAACGAACAAGTTGCAGATCGCACTTTTCGCAGATGCAGGCACTGTCTTCGAGACAAATGTTCAGGCCTTCAACTGGCGCGATGTGCGAGTCACACCTGGATTTGGCGCGCGTTTGGACACACCACTCGGTCCGTTTCGCCTGGACATTGGTTACAACCCGTACGAAGCTCCCGCGGCGCGCGCGTTGTTCTTCACAGGCAACACCAAAACGCAGCGAGGTGCGATTCAGTGCGTCACGCCCGGTAACACGATCCCCGTGGGATCGACAACTCTCGACCTGTCACGTTGCCCGGCAACGTATCGGCCGACACAGGGCAGTGCGTTGTCGCGGTTCGTGTTTCACTTCAGCCTCGGACAAGCGTTCTGATGTCCAGGGCACGTCGGTTCGGATGGGCAATTGCGATCGTCGCCGCCGCAGCATTGGTGTGCACGATTTCCGCGTATATCATCATCACCCAAACTGAGTGGGGACGCGGCAAGTTCATCGCGTGGGCGATCAACGGGGCGAATGGAACGCTTGGTGGTCGCGGAAAACTGACGGTTGGTGTGTTGCGTGAATTGAGCAGCGACGGAGTTCGTGCAAGCGATGTAACGCTGCTCGATACCGCGGGAGTCGTCGTATTGCACGTGAAGGAATTGACGGGCGACTTGTCATTTTCCGAGTTGCTCAACAAGTCCATTCACATCACTCGGCTCGAAGTCAGTGGTGTGGACCTCATGCTTAAACGCGACTTTTCCGGGCCGTGGAATATCGCGTACATCATTAATGGTGGTCCAAAATCAACCGGACCTCACCTGCCCAGCTTTGGCGACGACATTCGTATTGACGAGTTGAAACTGTCAGATGGCGCAATCTCCATGCGATATCCTTGGGCGCCCAACGCAATGTTCACGGGCAAAGTGCGCGACAGTGTAATTACGGTTCGCAAATCAGCGCACGAAATCGCCGTCGTGCCGCAAGGCTTGATTGAATCGCGTCGCATCGTGTTGCCGCGTGTGGTGGCGCATAAAGTCCTGGTCGCGACGCCAGGAGACGATCCATCGTCGCTGCAACTCGACACGCTGGGCGGAAGTATTTCTGATCCCGCCGTTCGTATTGTGCAGGCAGGCGGGATATTGCATTGGACACCAGATTCGCTTCTGCTCGATCTGCCCCAAGTCGCGCTGCCTGCGTCAACCGGCAGCGCAAAAGGCAAAGTCCACTGGGATCAACCAGGTGCAGTGCGTTACGACGTTACGGTCGCTGCACGTGCTGGGTTGAGTGATCTCACCTGGATCTGGGATGTGTTGCCGGATTCAGGATCGGGATCGGCCAACGTGCGTATGCGCACGCTCGTCAGTGCAGATGACGCCGAGTATACGTTGTCAAAGCTTGATGTCTCGACGATGAATTCGCGCGTGACCGGCGACATCACCGTTGTTTCGCGTCCAGCCGACATGTTGTTGCAGGGCGTTGATCTTTCGTTCCTGCCAATGCGCAGTGAGCTGTTGCGTCGATTGTCGTACGAAGCCGTTCCCAAAGAAGTGAAAGGTACGTTTCGCGGTCGACTTGTGGCGAAGCAGGGCGGAAAACTCACGGCACTGATGGTCGATCGTCTCGATGCAGCGTTTGCAGATGACCAGGTGCCAGGCGCACAATCATCGCTGACAGCAAGTGGTCTCGTTGGACTTGGAGCGAATCCGACGGCGCGAAATGTTCGCGTCTCAAACGCGATTGTCGATCTGCGCTCGGTTCAGAAGATCGCACCGACAATGCCACCCGTCGATGGCATCGTACGTGGCGATATGCTGATTTCCTCGGCCGATCTGAAACAGGCGACCATCCCGTCGCTCGATCTGAATTGGACAGATATCGCCGGCAACGCATCGCACATAACCGGTCGCGCCGAAGCGCGATTTGGTGGTCGCGTTCCGTACATCAACACCGAATTGCTGCTCGATCCACTTTCACTGAAAGCCTACGTTCGCATCGATACCACGTTTCCCATCAGCGCGGCGTTGCGGGGAACGGTGAGTGCAACAGGCCCCCTGGATTCACTGAAATGGACCGCGTCGTTGTTGAATGGCACGAGCAAGTTGCAAGGAAACGGAACGGCCAGTTTCCGCGACAGCGTGTGGATGGTGCAAGCCAATACCGATCTGGTCGCGGTGGATTTGCGCACGTGGATTGGCCGCACTGACATTCCGCAAACAAACCTGAATGGCAACCTGCTGTTCAGCGTTGGTGCGCAATTGCGGCCCGACAGCACGACCCACATCACCGACGCCACATTTGTCGCAGATGTGAAGCAGGCCGCCGCCGACAGTATGCCCGCATTTGATTTGAAGGGCAGTGGCGCGCTCGACGAACGTCGCTTGCGCATCGATTCGACGACGGTACTGCTTGGCGGAATCAATATCGAATTGAAGGGTGCGTTGGCGCGCGACAGCATCGCCGTTGATACGCTGGTCGCATCCGTGCAGGCCGATTCACTTGGTGCCGCGCGTCCGGAATTGATTCATCTGGCAAACTTTATTA
>JBDTTO010000217.1:0-5798 GCA_039930585.1 Gemmatimonadaceae bacterium | reverse complement strand
AGCCTCGGTGACTATCTCGACCGGAAGATCGACATTCCCGCCGGCAAGTCGCCGGTGCTTTTCACGTTTGATGACGCGTCACCCAGCCAGTTCAGTTACGTCGAACGCGGCGGCAAGCTCGAAATCGATCCGCGCAGTGCGATGGGTATCCTGAACGACTTCATCAAGAAACATCCGGACTGGAACCCACGCGGGGTGTTTTGCCTGTTGCCGGCCGCGCAGGTTGGCCATGCCTTCTTCGGTGACAAAGGCATTGATGGCCAGAAAACCGAATGGCGTTTTCAGAAGGTGCAGTATCTGGCCGCGCAGGGTTACGATCTTTGCAACCACACACTGTGGCATGCGCAGCTCAACAAATATTCCGACGTTGTTGTGCAGGAGCAGCTCGCACGCGGCGCGATGGCGATTGATTCTGCAATGCCGGGCTACAAGGTGCGCGGGCTTGCGTTGCCGTACGGCATTTGGCCAAAGAACAAAGCGCTGGCATTCAGCGGCAGTTGGTTTGACAAGAAGAGCAAGCGCGACATCAAGTACAACAACGAAGCTGTTTTTGAAGTCGCTGGCGGACCGGCGCGCAGTCCGTACGATCCGGAATTCAACGCGCGCAAATTGCCGCGTGTTCCGTTGCAGGGCGGCACCAAACTCAAGCCGACGCTTGATGCAATGGACAAGCCGGGCCCAATGGCGCGTTATGTGTCAGACGGCAACCCGGCAACTGTCGCGAAGCCGTCCAGGTAGCGCAACGCTTCATTGAACAAATAAAAATCCCGGTGCAAAGGCGCCGGGATTTTTTCACTTCGGGTGTATAACGAATGACGGCACGCTAGAACTTCCAGGCGCGTAACGTGGTGAGTGCTTTGTCCAGAGCGGCTTGCTGTTCTGTATTGTCCGATGCGTCGCGCAGTTCCTGATACGTCTTGATTGCAAGCGCCAGCGCCTCGCGGTCCTGCTCGGCACCAGCGAGCGAGGCGGCGTTGTCAGCCAGGGCGGCTTTCGCAAGAAAATCCGTCGGGAAACGTTGTGCGACCTGCATCCAGCGCAGTGTACGATCGCGCGGGTTGCCTTCGGTCAGCGCCCACATGTGCCAGGCGCCGCGATTTTCTGGATCCACGCTTAAGGCGCGAGCGGCGAGATCACCAACAACTTCGGGGCCTCGTCCGGACAACCAGTAGGCGTTGGCCAGAATGACCATCGCGCGAGCGTTTTTGGGCTGATCTTCGACGATGCGTTCGTAAAGGGGGCCGGCAACTTCGGGCATATGAAGCCACGGTTCGGCCGCGCTTACGAGGGCATCGGGCATGACGGAGTCCCGGAGCTCGTGCAGCCGTTTCATCAGGATGCCCATGTTGCCTGATGCTTCGTATGCGCCAACGGCGTCGGCGAGTGCTTTTCGGAAATCCTGCGGAGGTGCGATCATGCCGTTAAGATAGCAGCGGCCATGGGTTCACGTGACTTTTGTGACCGTTTGGCGTGATTTTGTGGGTTGCGCCCGCGACGGTGTGTCGTAATAATCATGTAGCCATGAGATGAGGTCTGGCGGCGTACGCGGTAACTGGCCTACGCATTGCGAAGCCCGCCGGAAGCGACATTCCCCCACGTCGCCCTGCCTCCTTACTGTGTGATCAGGCCCGAAGCTCAGGCCGAGAACGCACGGTTCTACCAGTCCAAAAAGCAGTTGTATTGAATTTCGCGCTCAGCGCGATCCGGGATCCACGTCTGTGGATATGCCCGCTAGTACGGTCAGTGGCCAATTGCGCCGCTGTTCCTCGCCACACCAAATCGGCCTTTGCCAGTTCGGTGTGTGCCCCACGCTTCAACGCAGTTTCTTGAATGAACGAACGTAAACGCCCATACCGTCGGGGTCGCGGAACGCGCTCCCGTCAAAGCCCCGACTTGAACGGGGAACCAAATCCATACAGCGACGGCCCCGAGGATAGCCCAAGTGCAGCGGCTGCTCCTCCGCCACCACCTGCGCCGTCGCCAGCCGCACCACCGCCAGACTTTGACCGCCCTTCGCGACCTGTCGTGAACGAAGAGCGACCAGCCCCGCGGTTTTATGATGATCGCCCGCCGCGCCCACTCTCGTACGGCGTGCCGTACGGAAGCGAAGCGGCCTCCGCTCCTCCGCCAGAACGCGCCCCCCGCCACGAACCGCGAAACGAACCGCGCCACGAACCGCGCCACGAACCACGGCATGATCGTGCTGAGCGCCATCCGCGCCAGGATCGCGGTGACCGCAATGATCGCGGCGGCCCAGCTGGAGGCGATCGGAATGCAATGCGCAAGAATGCTCGCCGCGGACGAGGCCGTTTCCGTCGCGAAGATGGAGATGCTCCGCCAGCAGGACCGCCGCCGGAACGCGCCCCACAAGCGCCGCTGGTTGCCGAAGGATCAATCACTGGATGGATCGACCTCGCCCGCGAAGGCGGATTTATTCGACTTCAGGCCAATAGTTATCTGCCAGAACCGACGGATCCGTTTGTACCCGCGGCACTGATTCGCCAGTACAATTTGCGACGAGGCGACAAGGTAGAAGCGCCATTCGGTCGCGATCACCGCGGTCGCAGCGTCGTCACTGACATCACGTCAATGAACGACGCCGAGCCATCAATTGAAAAGCGACCGGAATTCAATTCGCTCACGGCGTCGTATCCCGATCGCAAGCTCACGCTTGAAACAGGTCGTCCGGCGAAAGTTGGTCCTGAACTCACGCGACGCGCGATCGATCTGATTGCACCAATCGGTTACGGCCAACGCGCGCTGATTGTCGCGCCAGCACGTGCTGGTAAAACCACACTGCTCCAGGCAATCGTCGAAGGCGTCGCGGTCAATCATCCGCAAGCGGCACTGTTCATTCTGCTGGTTGATGAACGTCCCGAAGAAGTAAGCGAAATGGTGGAGTGGGGTTACGGCGAAGTTGTCGCATCCAGTTTCGACATGCCGGCCAAGCGCCACGTTGAAGTTGCCGAAATGGTACAGGAACGTGCACGACGCCTCGTTGAACAAGGCAAGGATGTCATCATCGTGCTCGATTCCATTACGCGATTGGCACGCGCATTCAATACCGTTGAACGCGGAACGGGACGCACGATGTCCGGCGGTCTCGATTCAAACGCAATGCAAAAGCCAAAAGCATTCTTTGGCTCTGCACGTATGATTGCCCCAGCGCATGGTGGCGGCTCACTCACGATCATCTCCACCGCACTCGTGGAAACCGGATCGCGCATGGACGACATCATTTTCGAAGAGTTCAAGGGCACCGGTAACTGCGAAATCAAACTCGACCGCAGTCTCGCCGACCGACGCATCTTCCCTGCATTTGATATTGCCGTCAGCGGCACGCGTCGCGAAGAAAAACTGTTCCGTCCGGATCAACTCGAAAAGGTTTACCTGCTTCGTCGCGGCTTGCATCAACTACCACCGCAAGCGGGCATGGAATGGTTGATCAAACGTATTGCAGCCACCTCCAACAACGATTCGTTGCTGGACGGCCTGTAATTCGCAGTCGGAGCATCGCGCTGATGTTCACGTCATGACGACACCCGATAACGCACACCGTGCTGAGTTTTCAGTGCGGTGTGCGTGTGGCATTGAGTACCACACGAGCGACGCGCACGCCGGACGCACCATTCCGTGCAAGTGCGGACGCAACGTGCAACTTATTCGGCCCGTTGAATTGGCTTCGGCCGAAGACGACACACCATCGCGTCGACGTAAACGCAAAGTCCGTCGTTCGGGCAACGCCGCGTACAACCATTCGTATCACGCATCGACAGGTGAAACGGAACGCGCCGCGAATCTCAATTGGCAGCGTCGCCGTTGGAGTGTACGATCCGTCGCAAACGCGTTCGTTCGACCGTTCACTCGCGGCAGTCTGCTGGTTCGCGTGACCGCTGGTGCGGCATGGTTGTACCTGATCGGTATGTTCGTCGCGTGGATGTTGCTGATTACCACCTCCGAGCATGCGATTCCCGGTACAATCATCGCGTACGGTCCGCGTTGGTTGTCACTGTGGCCACTCGCCATACTCGCTCCGGCGACGCTCATTCTTGCACGCAGCGCTCTAGTGCCATTAGCGCTCGCCGCATTTATTGGCATCGTGCCGATCATGGGCGCACGCATAACGTTCGCGACTATCTCATCGCGAAAACTGCCGCCGGCACCCGTGCCCGGCACGTTCCGCGTTGTCACCTTCAATGCGCAGGGTGGAAGACCACTGGCTTCGCGCCTGTCCGAATTCCTTGATCGATACAAGCCAGACGTCGCACTGTTTCAGGAATGCGGCGACGCGTTGTGGACGTCGATTCAAGCGCAGGCAGGATGGCAGTCAGCACGACATGGTACGCTATGTTCGGCCAGCCACTGGACGATGGGCGACGTTGAGACAATGCCGCGTGACGAGTTTGCGAAAGCCGCCGAGCAGGGATTTGGCGGAACTGGCCTTGTGATGCGCGTTCGATTTGGTTCGCCCAACGGTCCACTGTCAGTCGTGAATTTGCATCTCGAAACGGCGCGTCGCGGTCTCGAAGGAATGTTGGGTCAGCAGGGAATCATCCCTGACGATCCGTTCGGGATCAGCGGTGACGCAAAGCTCGAACCCACTCTGGACGCCAGCGAAAACCGAAATCGCTTCATGAAAAACGCGGCGATTCGGGAGAAAGAGTCATTGGCGGCCAGTCGTTGGGCGGTAGAATCAAACGCTGGTGCGCCGCTGCTGATTGCCGGCGATTTCAACCTGCCGGTCGAAAGCACCATCTTTCGAAAGTACTGGTCCAACTTCACGGATGCGTTTGAAGAACGCGGCAACGGACTTGGCTGGACGAAAACAGAAGGACGTTGGTTGCGCATTCGAATCGATCATCTGCTCACAACCGACGGCGGACCGAAGCCGGTGCGCATTATGGTGGGCGCCAACTATCTCTCCGATCATTTACCGGTTATTGCGGATTACGCATGGCCCACTATACAAGGACGATGAACACACCTTCAACTCCGCTTTCGCATCGACTGCGCGCGGAAACGAAAGAAGCGCATACAACAGCAGAACGAAGCGGCATCATGCGGAGTCTGTTGGGTGGTACGATCTCACCCATCGAATATGTGCGTTTGCTCGACAACCTGGCCGCACTGTACGAAGCGCTCGAAACAGAACTCGACGCACATTCGGGCAACGCAGCACTGTCCGGTGTTAGCTGGAATGCGTTGCGTCGCCTGCCATCACTGCAACAAGACATAGCAGCGCTCACGAATTCGCTGCATCGCGCGGACATTAAACCGTCGACGCGCGCGTATGTTGAACATCTGCATGCGCTGGGCCGGCAATCGCCAGAACTGATCTTCGCGCACGCGTACCTGCGTTACCTGGGTGATCTCTACGGCGGGCAGATCATCAGGCGCATCGTGGTCGACACGTTCGGCGAAGGTGTTGACGATGCGATCTCCTTCTACAAGTTTTCCAACATTCGCAACCTGCCCGAGTTCAAATCAGAATTTCGCGACGCCATCGACGCGATCACGCCCGAAATGGCAAACCACGACACATTGGTTGCCGAAGCGATGCGTGGTTACGAACTTCACGCGCAAATATTTCAGGAACTCGAAGGCTGACAAACGTCAGCCGGCGTCAATCGACTTTTGATTGCGGGCCACTGTACCAAGAATCTGCGCCGTCAATTCGGCGGCGCGGCGCGTAGCTCCCTCGAGTTCTCGCAGCAACATTCCGGTTGACGCTTCGGCCGTTGAATCCGTGATCTGCATGATGGCCGCACTCGCGTTTGCGAGAATCGCGGATAGCAGCT
>JBDTTO010000216.1:0-5803 GCA_039930585.1 Gemmatimonadaceae bacterium | reverse complement strand
ACGTACTGAAAAAAGGTCGAGTTGGGCCAAGTGCGTTGTCCTCATTTGGCCAGGATGCGTATCGATTTGCGAATTCTGTCAGAATGCGGATTGCCAGCGCGCCTGAGGCTTTATCATCCGTTACCAAATTGAGCGCTGCGGCCTGTGCTGCGCGTTCGGCGATCCACAGTTGCGCACCCATTGCCCACCAATCGTCGTGCTCGCGACCCATGAACACGCGATGGCACTGCCGGCATTTGTGGTCGTGCGGCGCGTACGGATCGAAGTTGAGATAAGTACCATCAAACGAACAGCGTCCGCCAATACGAGTGAGTCTGGCTTTCTGCTGAGGAATTGGCAGCGCACCGCTCATCAACGGTTGCAGTTCGGCACGCAACGCAATCGCCAGCACCGACAGTGAACCAGTCGCCAGCGAACGACGTTCGGCGAGATCAAACGAAAGGAGAATCGACATCAGTTGTGCGGCGGTGTTGACGATTGGGAAGTTGTCTTGTCATCGCGCGTCCATGTCGCGATTGAAGTGAGTTCGCCCCGCAAATCCATGACAACATTGTGCAACTTGCGCGATCGTCCCTGCACTCCGCGTGAGTGATACACCCACGCGGCCGGACTGTCCTGCAGCAACAACGAATCAACGACAGCCCAGGCGCGCATCGCAGGTTCGCCCGCGTTTGAAACTCGTGCCGAAGTCAGCGCAGCATCCAATGCGTCGCTGTGAAAGCCGGTGTAATCCAGTGCTCCACCTTTCTGCGTTGACTGAAACATCGCGACAATATGGCCGAGTGCGAGATCGCCCGGCACGCCGACGTAGGCGGCATCGAATTCTTTTTTTGATGCTCGCACCTGCGAAAGAAACGTGGCGAGCTCGCGAACTTGCACATCGAGCTCAATGCCGCGTTCGCGAAGGTCGGCTTGCACCAATTGTTCGGCCGCCAAATCTCCGGATCCAACGGTCAACAAATTGATGTGCAGCGGGACGCCGGCTTTCGTACGAATGCCTCGCGCATTTCTTGGCCAACCGGCTGCATCGAGTAACGAGTTTGCCAAGGTCGTATCGCGTGCGGGTGTGCCTTTCTGATAAACCGGTACACCTGGCGGAATGGCACCGGCCGCCGGAGTGCCGAAACCTGCAACTGCCGCATCAACGACGCGCTGCCGATCGAGCGACAACGAAATCGCGCGACGTACGCGCGCATCCACAAACGGCGCTCGCGTGGTATTGAACGCAATCAACGTTGAAAACAGCGCCGGCGGGGTTTCGAGTGCGAGCGTGGAATCTCCAGCGACAAGGCGCGCCATGGCCGGTGAAATGCCAGCCATGTCCAGTTCGCCGCTCACAAGTCCCGCAAATTTTGTCGCCGGTTCATCAACGACCGCTACGACAAATTGCGCGAGGCGCGGTGGGCCGCCCATGTCCGCTGGGAACTCATCATTCCGCACAAAACGCCAACGTCGACCCGCCACCCGTTCGGCAAACTTGAACGGACCGTTGCCAACGGGATTCGTTGAAAAACTGTGAGCGCGCCAGCGCGAGAGCGGAACGGTGTCGAGCAAATGTCGCGGCACGAGCGCCAATTCTGCGAAGACTACCGGCAGCGAAGGTTGCGGTGCCGCAAATGCAAACTCGATCGTGGTGTCATTTACAACATTGATGGTTGTCACGGCCGAAATATCTGCAGCGCGTGGTGCTCCCAACGACTTGTCGCGCAACGATTCATACGTGAATTGAACGTCACGCGCGTTTGTCGGTTCGCCGTCATGCCAGTGCAATCCCGAGCGCAGCACGAATGTCAGCCGTTGTTTTGTGGCATCCCATGTCCAGGTGCGGGCGTAGTACGGCATCGGCTGCAGCAGACTATCCAATCGAACCAGCGTGACAAAGAGCGCATGGCGTTGAACTTGCCGAGACATGGGGTGGACCGTGACGAGCGGATTGGCCGATTCGAGATCGGCGCCGGACGCCAGCACTGCAGTTGCGTCGGGACGCACGGGCGCGCCGCACGCGCACAGAATGCCACTGAGCGCGAGCGACAGGGTTGACGCAGCGCGGACGGAGTGCATCATCCTCACGTGCATCGAACTCTCTCGCGCATTCTGGATGCGTTGCTGCTGTTGTGGCTCGTCACGTCGCTGACATTCGTGTTGGTGCACCTCGCGCCCGGTGATGCCGCATCGCTGCTCGTGTCGCCAACCGCGACCGCGCAGGAACTCGCACAACGTCGAACAGAACTCGGCCTCGACAGTTCGCTTGCAACGCAATATGGCAGATGGATCACCTCGTTGCTCAAGGGAAACCTGGGCGAGAGCCTGGCCCTCTCGCGACCGGTAGTTGCGGTCATCAGAGACGCCTTACCGCTCTCGCTTTCACTGGGGGGACTCTCGTTAGGGCTAAGCTTCCTGCTTGGTGTTCCGATTGGCGCGTGGCAGTCAGCCCGTGCTGGCAGACGGAGTGATACCGCCGTCACAGTTGCAACAACAACATTGTATGCCGCGCCGAGTTTCTGGTTAGCGTTGGCGTTGATTGCACTTGCGACCACTGGCGCCGCTGAACTCAACGCACCCGCCTGGTTGCGATTGCCATCGTTTGGTGTGCGTGATCCGGCGGCATTGGGCACGGGTTTTGACGCGTGGCGCGATATGGCTCGGCATGCGTTGTTGCCGTTGATCGTGCTTGCGATACCCGGAGCTGCGGGTGTCGCACGGTACACGAGACAAACGATGATTGAGGCGCGACGAGCGCCACACGTTGCGACTGCGGCGGCGCGCGGCATTCCTGCGCAGACGATTTCAGTTCGTTATGTGCTGCGAAACGCGTGGCCGCCGTTGATTGTTTTGTTTGGGCTCATGCTTCCCGGAATTGTTGCGGGATCTGTTTTTGTGGAACAGGTGTTTGCGTGGCCGGGGCTTGGTCGGGCGATGATGAACGCGATCGCGTCGCGCGACTATCCGGTGGTGTTGGCACTCACGATGGTGTACGCCGCAACCGTGATTGGTGCAAATTTGCTGGCGGATCTTGCGTTATTGCGTATTGATCCGCGTCGGGCCAGCGCATGAACGTTTCTCGTATCGATGCGCGCGTGAAATGGGGCGTCGTAATTCTGGGCGTTTTGATCATTGGTGCAGTTGCCGCGCCAGTGCTTGGAAAACTGTTGGGCAGCGCCAGTCCAACATCCATCGGTGATGTGCTGGCTACACGACTTGTGCCACCATTCGGCGTTGATGGATCGGGCACGCGACATCTGCTCGGCACTGATGCATTCGGACGCGACGTGCTTGCGCGTTTGTGGTTGGGCGCACGCATCTCGCTTGGCGTTGGTGTTGTTGGTGCGTTTCTCGCCGGACTGTTGGGAATCGTACTTGGAATGATTGGCGCGTGGCGTGGTGGTCTTGTTGATCGCGCCATTCTTGCGCTGTCCGATGCGCTTCTCGCAATTCCTCGCCTCGTCTTGTTGCTGGTCATTGCGACGCTCTGGGGGCCCGGACTCACCACTGTAGTTGTTGTGCTTGCGCTAACTGGATGGATGTCAGTTGCGCGACTCGTTCGGGCGGACGTGTTGGGCGTTCGTGCGTTGCCCTACGTCGAGGCCGCTGAAGCCATTGGTGTGCCGTCATTCACACTTTTGGCGCGACACATCTTGCCCAACGCACTGGGAAGCGCGCGCGTCGCCATCACACTTGGCATTGGTAACGCGATGCTGTTGGAAAGTGGTCTGTCATTTCTCGGCTTGGGAGTTCAGCCACCAACACCAAGCTGGGGTAACATGATTTCCGGCGGTCGTGATTGGCTGATTGTCGCGCCGTGGATTGCGCTGTCGCCCGGTATCGCGCTCATCCTCACGGTGATTGCGTGCACGCTCATTGGTGATGCGTTGACTGCGAACGCAGATGCGCGCACCGCGTCGAATCGACAGCCGGTGGATCGTTAACGGAATACGGTCGAGACAGTTGGTATCTTGCGCGACGGCGCTACGGTTTGCGGTACTGTGTGCGATACTGCGTGCGATACTGCGTGCGTTACTGAGTACGCCATTAGTCAGTTCGGCGTATGAGACCGACGTACGCGAATCGTTACAACCGCGCGCGGCTGTGCGTTGAATGTGAACGTATTGCCTGCCTGGCTCCAATTGCTTTCCAACGATTCGTCCAGTCGAGCGTGCGCGAACTCGAAAGCATCTGTGTGAGGCAGAGTCCACGTTCCCCCGCTAACTGCGTTTGAATCATTCACACAGCGCAAGATGATACCGTCTTCGTCGTCCGCCAGCGTAATTGTGGACACTCGAAGTGAGTTCCCATCGAGTTGCGGTCCGATCACTTGCGTGAGCGGAGTGGCGAGATCACGAACAGTTTCGCCGATCAGCGGCACAAGGAGTGAGTCGCTGGCGTTTTCAATTGCATCGAGTGTTGCCTGCGACCAACTCTCGTGCAGTTGCAATCCGATGCGCGCGTAAAATGCTCCCTGTGATTGTGCAGACGGAATCGGTGTGGGCCAGCCGGCGTGTCCTGGACGTTCGGCCAAGTCTGCGCGCGACAGCTCACCGATCGCACGCAAAATTGTCAGTGAAATCGTGCCGGTCGTTCGATTGGCTTCAACTTCAGCGAGACCGTCGGCATGCAGGGTCGCACCGCCGTTCGCTCCAGACATTGCGACCCAGCGGTGCATGGGCATTGTTGGCGGCACCATTTCGCGCGTCTGATCGTGCGCGGGAACGTTGAGCACCGGGCGTTCGACCGGTCCAAATGCGGCATCGGCAAAAACTGCGACATCAGCTGCGCTGCCAACAACATCCGTGGAGAAATTGACACGAAGTCGGTGGTCTCGCCGTTCGTTGCTACCGGTGATGTCGACGCGCAATACGTCTGATTCGGCGTCGAGGATGAGAGTAGCGCGAAGACGCACGCCTCTGCGTTTTTTCACGGTGCGCAATTGCAGAATTGCGCTGACCCGCAGCGGTCCCGCGCTACCGAGTTTCACTGACCAAATTTGAAGTAGTTCCGGTTCGTCACGAATGGCCGGCGTGTATGAGTCGCCAACGTCGCGCGTGGACTCAAACGTCAAGGCGTTGTGCAACGTTCGACCGTTGCTTGTGATGCGAACGCCACGTGGCCCCACCACAACTGTCAGTCGTCCATTTGTGAGCTCCAGCTCGTTTTCCAATACACGCGTCGTGGCGCACTGAGGTATCGAATCGTTGCGCATCGCATCGCCTTTCAACGACTCTGACCCCATTGAAATATCCGTACCATTTTTCTGCGACTCTGACTCCATTGATCGCGCGCCAGTCGATCGCACAACGTCGAATCGCAGCGGATACGCCACCAACCCCGTCGGCGGCACAGCCGGCAACCATACCAACGCGCGATGCTCGCGCACACGATCGTTGTCCGGATAGTGCTGCGGCGACTCGCGACGACGAAACACCAGCTTCGATCCGATCACCTGCAAAGGAAGTCCAGCGATAGTCGGTTGTGTTTGTGGCAAGTCGTTTTCCGACTTGTCCGCATTCGCGCTGGACGGACCAACTGGCGCATCTCCGACAGTTTCATCCAACAACACCTCCGCCAGACCACCACGCCAACGCGCACAGCGATTGCGCACAACGAGTTGCGGTTCTGCACTTAATGGCCCGCTTCTCGCCGCAACCGCGTCACGTTGCATCGCGATATTCAACCCTGCCAATCGCAACCCGCGCGCCTGCGCCACGGCCGACTCGATGCGCACTTCCATTGCGCGAGCAACAGCATCGATTGAACAACCACACAGCGTGTCATGTGGATGCGCACGCAACAGCGTACGCCAGGCCGA
>JBDTTO010000215.1:0-5831 GCA_039930585.1 Gemmatimonadaceae bacterium | reverse complement strand
GGGGCGATGCCGGCGCGGCGGAATAGATCGAGCACGGCCTGGACCTTGGGCGGGAGGCCGGGGTCGGCGGTGGTGGTGGCGGGTCTGGTGAGGAGATCGCCGTCGGCGCGCAGGAGGCCGCAGGCGACCGCATGGTCTACTACCTGTTTCCGTTTGTTGCGGCGTCGTTCACACTCGCGTTTCTGGTATTGCAACGCCGCCGCGAAGCGTTGGCGCAGGCGATGCGCAGTACGGCGCGCCTGGCACAGCGATGGACGCCAACAGTATTGCCGACGATTTTAAGCGCTGCCGTTTTCGCATCAGGCGTCGTGTTGTTGCTGTCGGGTGCAACGCCCTCAGAGCGCGGTCGCATCACGTTTCTCGATCGCATGTTGCCACTGGGCATCATCGAAGTTTCGCATCTGAGCGGCAGTTTGATTGGTGCCGCAATGCTGGTGTTGGCGTGGGCACTGAAACGTCGCATTGACGCAGCATGGGGACTGACTGTCGCTGCGCTGTGCGCCGGAATTGTGGCGTCGCTGCTCAAGGGTCTCGATTGGGAAGAGGCATCAGTGCTCGCCGTCGTCTTGGTCGTTGTTGCACCAAGTCGTCATGCGTTTCATCGTCGAGCGGCGCTGACCGCCGAACCGATGGAGCCCGCGTGGATCATTTCCATCGCGGCCGCCATGTCCGCGAGCATTGGACTTGGCCTGTTCGCATTCCGACACGTTGAATACGCGGACGATTTGTGGTGGCACTTTTCGCGTCACGCCGACGCTCCCCGCTTCATGCGTTCAACGCTGGTTGCAGGAACGAGCATTCTTGTGTTGGCGTTGATGCGCCTGTTTCGCACCGCACCGTCCGAGCCCGATCTTGCAACACCTCAGGAACTCGAACGCGCGGAAGTAATCGTGCGTGCTGCTCCAGACACGAGAGGAAATCTGGCACTGCTGGGCGACAAAAGTTTGTTGATCGACGACGCCAGCAAGGCGTTGTTGATGTACGGCGTTGAAGGCAGAAGTTGGGTTGCGCTGGGCGATCCTGTCGGTGATGAAGTTGCGGGAGCGGAACTCGCGTGGCGTTTTCGCGAGCTGGCTGATCGACACGGCGGTTGGACGGTCTTTTACGAAATCAGTCCCGAACGTTTACCGCTCTACATCGATTTGGGATTGTCGCTGCTCAAGATTGGCGAAGAAGCAATTGTTCCACTCGACAACTTCAATCTCGAAGGCGGGCATCGCAAAGGTTTGCGTCGCGCACTGAAGGATGCCGAAAAGAAAAACGTGTCATTCGAAGTTGTTCCGGCTGAGCGTGCGGCATCGATGGTGGGGCAGCTGCGCGAAATTTCGGATGCGTGGCTTGCCGCAAAAAGCTCGCGCGAAAAAGGATTTTCACTCGGTCGATTTGACGAACAGTATTTGTCGCGACATCCAATCGCGCTCGTTCACCTTGATGGCAAGCCTGTGGCGTTTGCCAACATGTGGACCAGTGAAACACGCGATGAACTTTCAGTTGATCTGATGCGCTGGTCGCACGACGCACCCGGCGGAATGATGGATTACCTGTTCATTCAGCTGATGTTGTGGGGCAAGGCCGAGGGTTATCACGCGTTCAATCTGGGGATGGCGCCGCTCTCGGGACTGGAAAATCGCACGCTCGCGCCGCTCTGGAGCAAGGCTGGATCGCTGGTGTACCGTCTGGGAGAACACTTTTACAATTTTCAGGGTGTTCGGCAATACAAAAACAAGTTTGATCCGGTGTGGCAACCTCGGTATCTGGCGTCGCCGGGTGGGTTGGCCTTGCCTCGCATTCTGGCGAACATCGCTGCGCTCATTTCAGGTGGACTCGGAGGCACCGTGCGCAAATGACGCGAACACGTTTTGTCATCGCTACATTGCTCAGCACTTGGTTTACGCCAATGGTGCAAGCGGTAACTGCGCAATCAACCGTTGCTGCCGTTGACATCAAAGGACTTCCGCTCAATTTCACGGCGCCAAAAGGCAAGGCATCGCACTACGTGGCGGTCGTGATGTCTGGCGATGGCGGATTTGCCAGCCTCGTGTCCAAAGTTGCTGATGGATTGTCCGACGCGGGGATCGGCGTGGTTGGATTCAACTCGCGCGAATTTCTCTCGCCAGCAAAAACTCCCGATCAATCGGCGGCCGCAGTTGTTCGTGCGTTGCGCGCCGGCATGGCCAAATACAACGCCGATTCCATTGTGATCGTCGGTTACTCGCGCGGCGCTGACATGGCGCCGTTTGTGGCCAACCGTTTGCCGGCCGATTTACGCGCAGTGCTGGGCGGCGTCGTGATGTTCGGTATCGCGGAAAATGCGAGTTTCGAGTTTCACATGATTGATATGGTGAAAGATACGAAACGCCCATCTGACATACCCATCAGACCCGAACTGGAAAAGTTGAAGGGAGTTGCTATGGCGTGTGTGTACGGCAGCGACGAAAAAGACTCCGGCTGTCGTGGTGCGCCGGAATCACTGATGCATGTGGAGATGCGCGACGGCGGCCATCATTTTGATGGTGCTGACAAGTCACTGGCCGACGTCGTGCTGAAAGTCCTCAAAATCTCGCGCTAGCGTCGAGCGCATCGCGCCCCACAAACATTATTGCGGCGGCCTCGCGGTATCACTGAGCGAATCAGCAATCGGACCGCGCGGCACTCGCAGCCGCTGTCCCGATTTGATGTTGTCGTCGCGCAATTGATTCAACTGGCGAATGACATCGGGAGTGGTATGCAGCAACCGTGCGAGACCCGTCAGTGTCTCGCCCCGTTTCACAATGTGTTGTACATACACTTCACCTTCCGGCGCCGACGCGCGATTGAATCGTTCCTGGTTCTCTATTTCAGTCGTCAGTTGCCGCTGTGACGCAATGGCTGCTTGTGCTACCGCCAATGCGGTATTCCACTCTTTGCCACTGATCAGAAAGTCGACTTGAGCCAATGGTGTGCGCAGGGCAAGTCCACGCAATTGTCCGAAGAAAACGTCGCGCGGCTCGAGCTGAAATGACGCTTCGTACGGATAACTCTCCACAAGCATTTCCAACGGACCATCTTCGCGCGGTCGCAGCAGTGGAGTGGGCGGAGCGCCCACGTACAACACACGTGTGGAAGTGGCGGCCACAATGCCGAACGACTCACGCCACACATCCGTCCACCGGCGCTGCGATGCAAACGTGGCGGCGACCACGCGCTCGTCTGCGGCCAGCAAGGTCCGCAGTTCCTGCTCCGCCGCTACCTGCGCGGTGCGACGAGCACCAATTGGCGGAACAACGCTTGCCGCCGCCACGAGCCCTGCAACCGCCAACAACGCGCTGCTTTTCGTCAGACCGACCATAATTCGGCGCAACGTCACGCGATGACGCCTTGGCGCGAAAGGATGCGCCGAGGTCTCGGGATTCGGAGTGACGACGGGTTCGGTGGACGTGACGCGATCGGTCATGTTGCAACTTCGCAGGCAATTGCCAGCGTGGGGAGTGGGCAGGATGATTCTCGCGGGTATCTTGTCTGAATGCACAGGGAACCCAAGATCCAGGCCGACGATTCCGGCCGTCCCGACACCATCGTCGCGCGCTTTATTGCTCGCGCGTCCAGCGACCCTGTGCGCATCGCATTCTTCATATACCCAATGGGTGCGTTGCAATCGCTGAGCCGAATGAGTTGGGGCGATTGGATTGCCGGATCGCGGTCGGCGTGCGGCGCGTTGCTTTCACTGCACGCGGCGAAGGCGGAACGTGTGGCGATCTTTGCCGACAATCACGCGCTGTGGCCCATCGCGGCACTCGGCGTCATGATGTGCGGCCTCGTTCCAGTTGCGATTCATCCGCAGGCTAAACCAGACCAGCTGGTTGCGCAGCTATCCGAGTGCGGCGCGAAGATTGTGATCGTCGATACCGTTGCGCGCTTCAAGTTGTTGCGGTCGGTGCTCTCGTTGTTGCCTGGTCATGTCACGATCATCTGCGATGATCTCGAGCCGCTGCGCACCAACGCGGCCGAGGGTGTTTACGAGTGGGAATCCTGGTGTAAGGCGGGAGCGAAGGCGTTGGACGAGTATGAGCCGATGCGCGCGGTGCTGGCCGAACGTATTGATGGTGTGATGCCGAGCGATCGCGCTTTCATGACCTTCGGTGGCGGTGAACAGGCGATGGTGCTCACGCACGAAAATCTCCTGGCGTCTGCCGCGCTGATTGTGAGCACGTTTGGGCTGACGTACGTCGACCGCGTGAGTTCGTATAAACCGCTCAGCGATCCGTTTGAGATTCAACTTGCCATTTGTGGAGCGATTCTCTCCGGATACACGACTGCCTTGCTGGAACACTCAAGCGATGCGTTCATCGCCGCACGACAATTTGAAGCGTCGATTTTTTCAGGAGCGTCGCGCGCATTTGACCGGTTGAAAGATGCATTTGAAAACGCGCGCACCAATGGCAGCTATTTGCGTGACACGGCGTGCGAGATGTTGGGTCGCCATTGCCGGTTGGCTCTGTTGGACGGCGACGTGTTGCCAGAGCATTTGCATCGCGACTTGCGAAGTGGTGGCGTCGCGTTGGCAACTGTGTACGGAACCGCGCAGCAGAATTGTATTTGTGTGAACGGTCCGCAAAAGTTTGAAGACAACTCGATTGGTGTGCCGTTTCCCGGTATCGAAGCGCACGTAAGCGAGCACGGCGAACTGCAGGTGCGGCGCAGTGCGCTTTCGTTTGCGGGTAATCGTGCAGACGGCGAAAGCGTCAACGCACCAACTGATGATGCTGCTTGGCTGCACACTGGTGATCGCGTCGAGCAAACTGCATCCGGCGCATTTCGCCTAATCGGACACACCCGCGACCTATTGCAGTTTGCCGATGGGCGCTCGGTGGCCCCTCAATCAATCGAAGACGAACTCGCGCGGTTGCCTTTCGTGCAATACGCCGTTTGTCATGCTGACGGAAACAATTCCATCGTGGCGGTACTGTCGCTCAAGCGTAGTGCAGTCGAAGCCTGGGCACTCACGAAGGGCATCGCGATGCCGTGGGAGGCACTTGTGGCGTTGTCACTTGTGCATGACGAACTGGCGCGCGGAGTCGCCGAAATTAATGCGCGACATAATTTCACCGAACGGGTTGTGGCGTTTGCACCAACCGATCTGGAATTCACGGTGGAAAACGGTGAGCTGAATGAGAGAGGACAAATTGTGCGCTCAGTGGTGGTATCGCGCTTTCGGCATGTGTTTGCCGATTTGCACAACAACAGGCACGCCTGAAAGTTTGCGATGGCCCGCTCGCGCTCAACTCCCGTTGTCCCGGAAGCCCCGGCAATTTCGCCGGAACTGACGCAACTTGATCTCTTTCCGGAGAAGCCGGAAATTGTGCGTTTGAATCCACGCAGCGTCGCGGGACAACGAACGGCCGTTGTTGAAATCGTGCGCGTGCGGATGCGATCGAATGAAGCGCCGCATCTCATCTTCAACGATCGCCATGGCTGGTACTGCGAAACACACGGCACGCATTGCGCGGCGATCGCGCTGGCCAGAGAAGAGGTTGAAGGGAAAACGCTGTGACTGATCAGATCAAGACCGAAACTGCGCAGCCGCTGTGGACGCCAACGGCGTCGGATATTGAACACGCGCGCTTCACGTCATTTCTCAATGCGCTGCATGCGCAGAATGTCGTTCCGGCGCACGTCACTGGAATGCATGAACTGCAACGCTGGTCGGTGAACAACAGCGAGACATTTTGGGAATCGATCTGGCGGGCGGCCAACATAATTGCCACGCCGCGCGCTGACGGCTCGCTCTGGAAAGACACGTTGTTGAATGGCACGGTGATGACGCCGCCGCACGGTGCGCAAGGCCCACACTG
>JBDTTO010000214.1:0-5840 GCA_039930585.1 Gemmatimonadaceae bacterium | reverse complement strand
AAGAACGGACACACGTTGTTCACGTGGGAACGCACCGATCGCGTGGCCGCACTCAAGCGCGCCATCAAGGGCTGACCCGAGCGCGTTGCGCCAGCCATGATTGAAGTCAGCATCGAACGCGTCGTGTCCGACAAGATATCCGACGCGTTCGTTGTGTTATTGCGCGAAAAAGATGGACAACGCTTGTTGCCAATCTGGATTCGGCGACTCGAAGCAGAATCAATTGCGGCCGCGGTTCAGCAGATAAAACCCAAGCGGCCGCTCACGCACGATTTGTGCAAGTCGATTATCGGTGCGATGGGCGGCAAGCTGCAGGCCGTGCACATCACGATGATGCAAAACGAGACATACTACGCCGAGTTGCTGATCGCACAGCCGGATGGTGTGTTGCATGTCGATAGTCGCCCGTCCGATGCCATGGCCATAGCGGTGCGAATGGCCGCGCCAATTCTGGTCGAAGAAAGTTTGCTCGCGTACATCGATGTGCAAACGATCGATGCCAGTGTCCCCCCGCCCGACACCGGAAATATTGCGCCGTCATCCGGCGAATTTTCTGCCGAACAACTCAAGGCTTATCTGGAGAAACTTCGCCCCGAAGACTTCGGTAAGTTCTCCCCGTGAAATCTGTGCGCACACAAACATCAGCTGTTCATTTTTCACTTCGTCTGGCAATAAGTGTTGCCGCGTTCGCGTTCGGTGCAACGGCCAGCGCGCAGGAAAATCGAACGGTAACGGGACGGGTGGTTCGTCCGGTCGCAGAGGCGCTTCCGCAAGCTGGCGCGCCGCGCACTCCTCCGGCAACGACACCTGGAATAACGGCCGCAAAACCGGATAGCACTGGTCTCGCAGCGGTGCCGAATGCGATGGTGACGCTGCATCGCGTGGGTAAGGACACGCAGGCACCGCTCGACTCGATGCGCACGACAAGCGATGGATCGTACACGTTCAAGTACAAAACAAGTGGCGCTGCGGATGCCGTGTATTTCACATCGGTCACGTGGGGTGGCATCGCGTATTTCACAGCACCGTTGCGCACGGCCACTGCGCGTGGTAATGACGCCGAAATCACGGTGTTCGACACTACCACGAAATCGTTTCCACTAACGGTAAGTGGGCGACACCTCATTATCAGTGCGGCGGATACCACGAATCATCGCACGGTGATCGAGGTCTTCGAACTTTCAAACGATAGCATCAAAACGCTGACCTCCGGTGCTGACTCATTGGGCACACCAACGTGGAGCGTTGAAGTGCCGTCCATTGCGCGTGATGTGAAAGCGGGCGAGGGAGAAATTTCGACAAACGCGTTTACGACAACGAGCGGACGCGTTGCGATTTACAGCGCCATCGCACCCGGAGTGAAACAGGTTTCATTTTCGTATCGCGTCCCCGCGCAGGCGTTTCCATTGTCGTTCCCAGTAGAACACGGCGCGGTCGTGATGGAAGTGCTGATCGAAGAGCCGAACGGAATGGTTACAGGCGGTGGGCTGGCTGCAGCTGATCCGCAATCGATTGAGAACCGAACGTTTCGTCGGTTTCTCGCGCAGGACGTGAAAGACGGCACGGTGCTCAATATCAACCTGCCATCGCGACCAGGTGTTGGACGCAATCTGTACATCGCAGCGTTGCTGGGCACGATTGGCGTCATCATGTTGTTGATTCTGTTGCGGGCAATGCAGCGCAATCGTGCGCCGTCGTACGTTGGACTTCCACCGGTGCGTGTGAAAGAAGCACCATTGGCTGATCGACTTGCGCGTGAAATCGCCGATCTCGATGCGACTTACGCGAAATACGAGAACCCAAACGACGCAATGCGCGAAGCCTATGAAGAACGGCGTGCCGAATTGAAAGACGCACTGGCGGCGGAAATCGCGCGAGGTCGTTGACGTGAATTTGTACGCCGTGAAAACGATTTACAGCAACAGCTCGGCGCGCGCTGTTCGCAGCGTGTTAGTGCTGATTGGCACGGCGTCCGCAATTCTGTTTGCGGCTTGTGCAAAAACGGACAACGCTGTAAACGTCGACTCCATGCCTGCGCAAACCGCAGTCGCCAGCGCCGCCGACACCGACGATTTTGGCGAACGACTTCCAACAGACACGCTGATTGGCGCACGCGTGATATCACTCGTGCCTGCCGCCACGGAAGTGATCTTTGCGATAGGTCGGGGACCGCGGCTTATTGGACGTACAACGTGGGATCAGTTTCCCGATTCTGCAAAACTGGTTACGAACATGGGCGACGGCATTCGCCCGAACGTCGAAGTACTGCTGGCCGCCAAGCCAACATTGGTGGTGCTGTATGCAACCGGTGACAACCGTGCTGCGGCGGCCGCTCTCAAAAAGGCCGGCATTGCCGTCATGTCAACACGCGTGGATCGCATTGCAGACTTCGAACGTCTTACGAGACAACTTGGTGTCGTGCTGAACGCAACGCAGCGCGCTCAAAATGTGGTTGATACCGTTCGCGCAACGCTTGATCGCGTGCGTGCTGCTGTTGCCGATGTGAAACGTCCCACGGTCGTATGGCCGTTGTACGATTCGCCGGTGATGGTGGTGGGGCAGGGAAGCTTTATCGCAGAATTACTCGATATCGCGGGCGCGACCAACAGTTTTGCGGATCTCACCAAGCCTTCCCCCGAAGTTACGGTTGAGGAAGTTGCACATCGCGACCCTGCGTTCCTGCTTACGTCTCCTGTCGGTCGCACGCGCATGCGAATCGACAGCAAGTGGCAGTCAGTACGCGCCGTTCGTGAACACCGCATTCTCGATGTTGATACGCTGTTGGTTGGACGTCCCACGGTGACGTTGGGAATGGCAGCTGTGTCGCTGGCCCGCTTGCTGCACCCCGATCGCGCTTCGAGCTTGCGATGACTGGCGCGAGTGTCGCGCCAACAAAAATGAAAGCGCGCGGTGCACACTGGCCTGCGATGATCCTTGGATTGCTCGGGTTGCTGCTGCTGTGCGTCGTAGCGGTTGGAATCGGCCCGGTGTCGCTGCCAATTGGCGATGTCGTTCGCGCGCTCGTCGGTTCCGGAGATACAACGATCATTGCAATCGTGCGTGATGGCCGGCTGCCGCGCGTATTGCTCGCCGCGTTGGTTGGCGCCGGATTGTCTGCGAGCGGAGGCGCGCTGCAGGGAACGTTGCGCAATCCGTTGGCTGAGCCATATCTGCTTGGCGTTTCCGGGGGCGCTGCTGTTGGCGCGGTGATTGCCACCGCATTTGGTGTTGATTCACCAATCGGCGTGACACTCGCGGCATTTGTCGGCGCCGCTGCCTCCACGTTGTGTGTGTCTCTCATCGCGCACATTGTTTCCGGACGCACCGATGCGCGTGTGCTGCTCATGGCCGGCGTTGTGGTTGGCGCGTTCGCAAACGCTGTGATCATCGTGACGCTCGCTGGTGTTCCCGCCGATCGTTTGCGCGGTGCGCTGTGGTGGATGATGGGATCCGCCGGCGACGCAACATGGAGCGGCGTCGCTCGACTTGCCGCAGCGGTGCTGATATTTGGCGGTGCACTTTTATGGCTGGCCCGCGAACTCGACGTCCTCGCACTCGGCGAAGAACCGGCCGCAGCGCTTGGTGCCAACGTTGATCGCACGTCGCGTCAGATCTTTCTAATTGCATCCTTTCTCGCAGCGGCAACCGTTGCTGCCGCAGGATTGATTGGATTCATCGGTCTGGTCGTGCCGAATCTCGCGCGCGCGATGGGTGCGCGACGTCATCGCCCAATGCTGCTGTTGTCGGCCGTGTACGGCGCACTCTTGCTGGTGTTTGCTGATCTCGTTGCACGCACGGTTCGCGCGCCGGCGGAGTTGCCGTTGGGAGCTATTACCGCGCTGATTGGTGTACCGTTTTTTCTGGCGCGTTTGCGTCGGTTGAACTAAGCATGCGCACCCTGCGTGTGGGCCTTGAGTCATGATCAGCTTTCGTGACGTCGTCGTTCGGTATCCGGGGCGACCAATTCCGGCGCTCAACGGTATTTCATTGGCGGCTGCACCGGGCGCACTTACCGCCGTTGTCGGACCAAATGGGAGTGGCAAGAGCACGTTGGTGCGCGCGTTGCTTCGTCGCATTGCGATTGAACGCGGCGGCATTGAAATCAGCAACGCGCCACTTTCGACGTTTGATGCGCGCCAGTTTGCGCGCGCCGTCGCGGTTGTTCCGCAGCGCGAAGAGCCAACGCTGCCATTGCCTGTGCGCGAATTTGTCACGCTGGGCCGGCATTCGCATCGAAGTGCACTGGGCGCACTCACGAACGCCGACAACGCGGCCGTCGATCAGGCGATTCATCTGGCGGGCGCAGAGGACACCCTGGATCGTGCGACCGATCAACTGTCCGGCGGTGAGTGGCAACGCGTGCGCATCGCGCGTGCGCTCGCCCAACAGGCGCCCATCATGGTGCTTGACGAACCAACGGCGTTTCTCGACGTCGCGCATGAGATGGCCGTGTTCGAGTTGCTGGACGCACTCGCGCACAGTGGCCATGCGATTCTGCTGATCAGCCATCAGCTGAATCTTGTTGCCCGATTCGCGTCGCACATTGTATTGCTGCACGAAGGGCACGTAGCAGCCCAGGGGACGTCGGACGATGTCATGCGAGGTCCCATTCTCGAGAAAGTCTACAATTGGCCGCTGGTGATTACCCGCGATCCTGCGGTGGGTGCACCGGCGTTGCTGCCGCTTCGGAAACGCAGCGGAGCGGGGGCGTAGGACGGTTCGATACTTTTCGGTATGACGCCGCTCGTGACCGACGCAATTGTGCTGCACGCGTTCAACTACCTGGAAACCTCTCGCATCCTGCGGATTCTGACGCGCGATGCAGGAGTGCAAACAGTGTTGGCCCGCGGCGCCCGCAATTCCCGCAAACGTTTTGGCAGCTCGCTGGACCTGTTTGCACAGGGCACGGTCCAGCTCCAGCTAAAACCGGGACGCGATCTGCACACCCTCATGGCGTTCGACGTCGGTCATCCGCGGCCAGGACTATCCGAAAGCCTGACTCGTTTTGCGGCCGCGGCTGCGCTGGCTGAATGTGTCTTGCGCGTTGTTCACGACGAATCGGCGCCCATTGTGTTCGAAGGCGTAGTCATTGGATTGGACAACATTTCGAGGGCATCTGCAGAAGATGCGCTGTCCGCGGGGCTCGGCGCCCTCTGGACATTGGTGTCAGCCGTTGGTTTCGCGCCCACGGTGGATGCGTGCGCCAATTGCCATGCCAACTTGTCCATCGACGAGAACGCAATGTTCAGTCACGTCCTTGGAGGTGCGCTCTGCATGCGCTGCGCGCAGACTGCGCCTGGAGGCCGGCGATTGCCCGCCGCGGCGCGCCACGCGCTTCGTGAATGGCTCGCTGGTGAGGCAGTGGAACTGCGTGCCGAAGGCGATCAGCGCGCGCACCAGCGCCTTTTCCGGGAATTTCTGGCGCAGCACCTGCCGGACCTTCGCCGAATGCCTGCCTATTCTGCATGGGAATCCGGACAGTTGGCAGGCTGAGCGCTGGCACAATGTATGCTGTACTAACTGGTGTCCAGCCAAGGAGCCCACGACAATCTTCGGGGTATTTTTGGTAGGATGGCGATCTGAGTGGGTAGTTTGGTGACTCAGCCCACACGTCGCTGTTGATCTTGTACAATTCCTGCTGCGGCCAAGGGGCGGCTTCGGTCAGGAAGGCCGGGTCGTTTGCAATGATGTTGCTTGACTACCCGTGTCAAGCGTCCTAACTTCGCATGGCAGGTCAACCACCACCCTTTCATTTGGAGACTGCGACTAGCCCCTTAATTCGTCAGTCGGAGAAGCAACATGAATCGTCCGTGGGCAGCACTCGGTCTGGTGCTCGCTCT
>JBDTTO010000213.1:0-5878 GCA_039930585.1 Gemmatimonadaceae bacterium | reverse complement strand
CGAAACCGGGCCGCCGGCACCATCGTCGCCGGCACCAACGTCGCCGGCTCCAGCGTTGCCGGCACCAACATCGCCGGCACCAACGTTGCCGGCACCAACGTTGCCGGCACCAGCCTCGCTGGCACTACTGCCCGCATCGTCGCCGGCACTGCCCGCGGCTCTTGTGATCACAGCCGACGACGAACTGAAGCGAGTTCGCCTCGTGCGCATGAAGCGCGTCGCCACCGGCATGTTGATTGTGGTGGCGCTGCTGTTCGCGCTGTCCAGCTATTACGAATCGCGATTTCCCTGGCTGGCATGGATCCGCGCGTTCAGCGAAGCCGCGATGGTTGGCGGTATCGCTGATTGGTTTGCGGTTACTGCACTGTTTCGGCATCCGATGGGAATTCCCATCCCGCACACAGCCATTGTTGCCTCGCGCAAAGATCGCATCGGCAAAGCACTCGGCAATTTCGTTCAGCGCAACTTTCTTACGCGCGACGTCGTTGCCAGCAAACTTTTGAACATGAAGTTGGGTGAACGCGCTGCGCGCTGGTTAGCCGAGCCCGAACACAGTCATCGTTTGGCGCAACACGTTGCGCGTGGATTGTCCGGTGCGATCAATGTGCTCCGGGACGACGATGTGCAGGCATTGGTGGATCGCGGCGTCGTTTCGCGTTTGCGCACGGTGCAGGCAGCTCCGCTTGTTGCGCGAGTGTTTGAAATGTTCACTGACGATGGCCGCCATCATTCGTTGTTGAACGAAGGTATCCGGGTAGTTGCGCGTTTCGTCGACGAAAACGATGAAATGATTCGCGCACGCGTGAAGAAAGAAAGCCCGTGGTGGGTGCCGGGCCTTGTCGAAAACAAGCTGCAGGACAGAGTCATCAGCGGCCTCGAAAAGACGCTGAACGACGTGGCCGTGGACCCGGCGCATCCACTGCGTCTGCGTTACGAAGAAGCGGTCACGAAATTTGTTGATTCATTGCGCACAAATCCTGATGTGATTGCCAAGGCCGAGCAGATGAAACTCGATCTGTTGGCGCATCCGGCAGTCAACGAATTTTCACGCTCCGTGTGGACGGACATCAAGAAGCGCGTGACAAACTATGCTGAGCGCATGGCCAGTGATGCCGAGCAGGAGCCGGATCAAATTGAGAAATGGCTCGGCAATTTGGGTCGCGCGGTGCTGAGTGATCCCGAACTGTCCGCGAAGGTTGATGGCTGGGTTGTAGAACTCGTGACGTACGCGGTTGAGCAGGCGCGTGATGAAGTCGCGGCATTGATTGCGACGACGGTTGCCGCGTGGGATGCCGATGCAACGTCACGGAAAATTGAGTTGCAGATTGGACGTGATCTGCAATTCATTCGCATTAACGGAACAGTTGTTGGCGGATTGGTGGGTGTGTTGTTGCACGCGGTGGCGTTGCTGACAGCCAGGTAAGTCGTTGGTGGCGCGTCAAACGAAAGGCTGATTCGACGACGGATCACATTTTGCGGAATACATTCGATGCGAAAGACAATCCGGTTGGTGGCGTCGCTGCTGGTGCTTGGCTTCGCAACCGGCGGGTTCGCGCAAACTACGCCTGATCAGCCGGCGAATTTGCGCGGCATTGTGCGCGCGGATGATGGTCAAGTTGTCAGTCAGGCAACAGTGGTGCTTGATGACATACCGACAGTAATTCGAACAGAGCAGAACGGAACGTTTTTCCTGCCAGATGTCAAAGCGGGACGTCATAAATTGGGCGTACGTGCGGTAGGATTTGAAGCGGCGACGCAAAGCGTATTGCTAACTGCCGGTCGTGATCTCAACGTCACGTTTACACTCAAGCGAATCACAACGCTTGAGACAAGCAAAATTGTTGGAATAAGTGTGGCGCATGCCGAGTTTGATGACCGGCGTGCGCGGAAACTTGGGTACGCAATTGATTCGACGGTGCTGAATAATCGCGCAGATCTAATGAGCGCTCTGTCTCGCATTCCACTTACCAGCGTCTCGCGCAATCGAAGTTTCGGGCTGAGAATAACTGTGCGCAGTCTGTCAGGAGGAGGGAACTGCGTTCCCAATGCGTTTCTCGACGGAAAGATGACCGATCTTGCGTCGGTTACCGAACTGCCGCCTGATCACTTTCGCGCAATTGAAGTGCTGCCATACGAAACAGTACCCGGCAAGTACGCTTCGAAACCGTGTGTTGGCGCGATTCTATTCTGGTCAAAAAACGCGAAGTGGTGAAGCACGCCCGTTAGCCGCGCAATTACACCACTTCGCATCACCAATCAGCCCTCCAACGCACGCTCCTTTCGCGTTGTACGCTTGGCGGTGCCACTCACAACATCCGCCGGTCCGTCGTGCTCCGGTTCCGACGGCGCCAGATCCGCGGCACTCGGTACCGGATGCGGGAGCAATGCCAGCACAAACACTTCGTCCATGCTGCTGGCAAATGTGAAATGCATCTTGTCACGCACTTCCTGCGGAATGTCGCGCAAATCTTTTTCGTTGGCTTTCGGAATGATGACTTCGCGCAAACCCGCACGATAAGCGGCCAGAACTTTTTCCTTCACGCCGCCAATCTCGAGCACTTTTCCGCGCAACGTGACCTCGCCAGTCAGCGCGACATCACGACGCACAGGGCGACGCGACAGCACGCTGGCCAGCGCCAGCGTGACCGCGATGCCCGCACTCGGACCATCCTTTGGAATAGCGCCGGCGGGAAAGTGCAAATGCACATCGCTTTCGCGGAATTCTTTGTCATCAATCCCAAGTGAAGCTGCGCGCGAACGCACAAACGAGAACGCGGCATCGACCGATTCCTTCATGACGTCACCAAGCTGTCCGGTAACTTTGAGACGTCCGCTGCCCGACATGCGCAGCGCTTCAATCGTGAGCAGCTCGCCGCCCATCTTTGTCCACGCGAGTCCGGTGACCGAACCAATCTCAGGTTCCTTTTCGGCCTCTTCGGCCGAGAAGCGCGGTGCGCCCAGGATGTGGTCGACGCGTGCAAGATCAATTTCCCACGAACTCATGTCGCCGTCGGCTTTCGCGCGCGCGCGTTTCCGCATTAACGATGCGATAGAGCGCTCGAACGTGCGCAATCCGGCTTCGCGTGAATAACGACTGGTAATGAAATGCAGAATTGGCTCCGGAATCTGCAAATCATCAGTCGTCAATCCATGCTCTTCGAGCAACCGCGGAATGAGATAACGTTGCGCAATCTCGACTTTTTCTTCGAGCGTGTAACCGGCGATGCGAATCACCTCGAGACGGTCGCGCAACGGCCCGGGAATGTCGTACAGGTTGTTGGCGGTGCAAATGAACAGCACCGATGACAAATCGAAGGGCAGGTTGAGATAGTGATCGACAAACGAACTGTTTTGCGCCGGATCCAGTACTTCAAGCATTGCCGAAGTTGGATCGCCGTGCGTGCCCGAACCCATCTTGTCAATTTCATCAATCATGATGACGGGATCACGCACACCAACACGACGCAACGCCTGCAACAACATGCCAGGCATTGCACCTACGTACGTGCGCCGGTGTCCGCGAATTTCGGCTTCATCGCGCACGCCACCTACGGAGATGCGATAGAACTCGCGTCCGATTGCTTTCGCGATCGCTTCGCCGAGTGATGTTTTGCCGGTACCTGGCGGTCCAACAAAGCAGAGAATAGGACCGTGCTGATCACCACCACGAAGTTTGCGCACCGCGAGATATTCGGTGATGCGTTCCTTCGCTTCGTCGAGACCGTAATGACGATCTTCAAGCGCCGCTTCGACTTTCGTCAGCACAATTTCCTGATCATCGGCCGAGCGCGCGTTCCAGGGCAACGCAAGTAACCAATCCATGTAGGTGCGCAACACCTGATACTCGCTGCTCGCCGGCGACAACAGGCGAAGGCGTTCGGTTTCGCGGCGAGCTTCCTGCGCTACTTTTTCCGGAAGTCCGGCGTCCTCAATCTGCCGCAGAAGTTCAACCGCTTCCTTCTCGTTTGGATCGGCTTCGCCAAGTTCGGATTGAATCGCTCGCAGCTGTTGGCGAAGATAGAACTCGCGCTGATGCTGTTCAATCTTCACTTCGGTTTGGCGCTTCACGTCTTCGATAACGCGTGCGCGCGCCACTTCACGTTCCAGCCGAGACAACAAGAAGCGCAAGCGCTGACCAATGTCCAGTCGCTGCAAAACTTCTTCCTTGTCCGCGATTCGCAAATTCATGTTGGTCGCGGCAAGGTCGGCAAAGCGACCCGGATCGGCGACATTCATCTTGAGAATTTGCGGCACTTCGCTGGGGATGCGATCAACCAGTTCGGCCATTGTTTCGGCGGCCGTAACTGTGCGCGCAATCAGTTCATCAACTTCGGCAGAATCAGGCGGTGTTTCGCGCGCGCCTTTCACGTGCGCAACAGCAAACGGTGTCACCTGCTCAATGCTTTCAATCGTGATGCGACGCAATCCTTGCAGCGTGATCTGAATCGTATCGCCCGGAAGATTGATGCGTTCGTGCACGCGTGCGGCGACGCCAACTTTGCCGACGAAATGATGTGGATCAACAGCTTCGTCGTGTTCGCCAGCCGCAACAACGAGTGCAACAATCAATCCCGATTCTTCGTGCGCGCGCAACAGCGCGAGATTTTCGGGCGCGCCCATTTGTACGGCAATTGTTCCGAGCGGATACACAATGGTGGAGCGCAATGCCATCAGCGGGAGCGATGGCGGCAACTCCGCGCGCATGATTTCATCCTTGCGCTGACCACGTGGCATCGACGGGGTCGAGTATCTGGAACCAGAAGCCATGAAACGGAAGGGACTGAGTTAAGCCATCAACTGCGCGACTGTGCGACGTGCCACCGAGGCCGTCACTCGGCCCCTACCGTGATAATGAATCATCCGGTCGCCGTCACGGCCACGGCGGATTTGGTCGCAGGTCACCAAGTGCAATGCTGGGATTGCTGTGACCATCCCGCCGTACCCAAAAGATCGAAAGCCGGCATCACTGGCTGTATCGGACTCAACCATTGGCATGTTTTCGTGCGTTCCGCCGCTCAGGCCCCCTCACCATCATCCGGAACCTGGGAGTCTGTCCGGCGAGTACGTATTCTGCCTCTGCCGCCGGACCACAACGTTTTCTATCGCATGTTCGACAGCAGGGATACCGCTTCAAGTACGGGCCCGATCACGCCGTTTCCGCGCTGCTGCACCACTATGCCGCTATAGTCGAGCACGGAGAGTGTGCTGGTGCGTTGGAACTGCGAAACAGTGGCGCCCAGGCTGCGGGTGTCGAGCAAGTTGGCCAGTTTCGCGATGGACTCATTGGTCGACGACGCCAGCGTGTATCGATTGGCTGACAAACGGTGCTCCTGCGCAAATGCTGCAAGAGTGGCCGGAGTACCGCCGCCTGCCACATCTGACACAACCATGAAATGCACGCCGTTGTCGGTTTCGCGTTCAATCGCCTTCATCGACCTGAGCGTCAAGGCGCATTCGGCACCGCACGCGGCGTCCACGAAACCGACGACCAAAAGGCCACCCCTCAGCGAGCCCAGCAGCGCTGCGTCGGCGTGCTGACTGTACCAGAAGTCCGGCATGTCGAACATCGACGTGGCGGGCGCTTGTTCGGGCGCTGCGGCAACGGAGGGTTGCTGGGCCGTCGTGACCGGGGACGGAATTCGTCCCGCGCAAGCCGCGCTGAGTAGCGCCGCGCCAGCAAGAATGGGAAGGCGAGAAATACGCAGGAGGGATGCAATACGGGTCATGGCGTCAGCCTCGGAAGATTGGTAGCCCAGAAGCGAAATCGCTTCTATGAAGAAGAGTGTAGATCGTTCTTGGAGGGCTGCCCGTCAGCGGAACCCGCAAAATTTGTGCGACTTTCCGTCCACGCGGCCAATCCTTTCCCCCGCCCGCGGAA
>JBDTTO010000212.1:0-5906 GCA_039930585.1 Gemmatimonadaceae bacterium | reverse complement strand
TTTGGTGCTGGCGATAGAGTCGGAGAAGTTTTTCGACGGCACTTTCCCGATACGCTGCCACTGATTGTCCGTCTATCCAACGCCGCACATCGTCGGCCATCGCGGTCGCACTGGCGTATCGCGCGGATGGTTCACTGGCGGTCGCGCAATTCATGATTGCATGGAGGACGCGATTGGTTGGTTCGTTTACGTGCGCAAGCAGTTCGCGCATGATGACGCCAAGCGCAAATACATCGGCCGTTTGATTGACGTGCGCGCTTGCGCCCGCCTGTTGTTCGGGTGACATGTAACCGGGTGTACCGACAATCATTCCATCCAGAGTCGTCGCGATATTTTCGGACACGCGAGTTCCAGTTGGAGCAATGCCCTGCGGCGCGCTGGATAGTGCATTCGAGAGAAGTTTGGCAACTCCCCAATCCAGCACGAGCACTTCACCAAACGGCCCGATCATGATGTTGCCGGGCTTGAGGTCGCGATGCACCACGCCCTGCGCGTTGGCGAACGCAACGGTTTCGCACAAACGCAGCATCAGGCGCAAAACATCACCGCGTCCAACGCCACGTGACACGTGTTCATCAAGTCGTTCGCCGCGCACCAGTCGCATGACGTAAAACGCGCTGCCGTTCTCGAGCTCGCCCACATCGTGAACCGGGACAATGCCGGGATGTTCGAGCTGCGCGAGAATTGTGGCTTCTCTCTGCAGCCGATCGCTGGCATCAGCGCTGAGTGCGCCCCGCTCGTCCAACACCTTGAATGCGACATCGCGGCCGAGTTGCACATCGTGCGCGCGATACACCGTTCCCATTCCGCCCTGGCCTATCACCTCGTGCAAAGTGTAACGCGCAGGCGGGACGGGCGCGTGCGAGACGAGTTGCTGCAGGCGGGACACCGCGCGATTGCTGAGCGTCATTGGCCAATTGTCAATGAGGTTTCTGCAACCACTATTTCGACCACTTTCATTCGACCGATACGCCCAGCAACGTGCGAACTTCCTCACGATATTCTTCGTCGCTGCCTGTCAAGCTGCGAACGGTATCAAGCACGTGCTGACGGAACCGTTTGCGCGCCCATGACAGATAATTTGTCACCTGCGTGGTTGGCAAATCCCATTCGTGTGCGAGCGCTGCATACGTTGGACGCGTGTTGTCGTCGCGATCGGTCACATCATATCGCTCGAAAATGCCAAACGCCGCCGCACGATTGGTCGACTCGGCTTCGGTTTTCAACGCATCCAGCGCAATCTGCAACACGCTTCGAATCCATTCCTGCTCAAACAGATCATCCATTGCACGTTCACTTTCGGGCAGCGGCGTCATTTCGGTTAAGGACTCGTGCAGCATTCCACCACCACGTTTTTGCCGGCGTGCGCGATCATACTCATCCGACGCAAACGCCGTCAAACAGGTGCGCAGAAAAGTACGAAATCGCCCACGACTAGCGTCGTATCGCGATAACCACTCCTTCTCCAATGCGCACGCAAAAAACTCCTGCGCAATGTCCTCGGCGTCGTGAGAATCGAGTGCCCATTTACGTGAAAGCAGCACAACAACTGGCGTGCGGTACGCCCGCACCACCAGATCGAACGCGTTCAGTCGCGAACTCTCGTCAACGCTGGCCAGTGCTTGCACCAGCGAGTCCCGCGTGTCCGGAAAGCGGTGGCGCGCCAGAGGCGAGAGTCCTGCCGCGGGCAATTCGGTGGGGAGTTCGTGCGGGGTCTGATCGCTCGCCAACGCCTGGTCCTTGGTCGACGGATTGTGGTGGGTTCCCTGTCAGCCAAACCTGCGCCGGTTACTATTCTACATCTTCGCCCCGCGTTCCCGCCGACATCGCTCTGTGGTGGTCGGCCGAGTAGTCCGCCCTGACGTATCCCGTTATGCCAATTCCCGAAGCCGAACTTCTGGCCAAGGTTGAAGTTCTTGCAGATCTCGAGCCCGAAGTCAACGAGCTCATGGAAGCGCATGAAGCCAAACGTATTCTCTGGTTTCCCAGTGAATTATTGGCGCCGCCGCCGGATACCGATCCTGATTTGTTCATCAAACAACTTCAGGAACGTGCGCGTGGCATCAGCATGCCGGGGCGCGTGGCGCTCGCGGTAAATCTGCTTACCGAAGAAGGCCTCCCACATTTCCACCGCCTCCTTGCCGTGTACCTCGGCAATGAAAGTTTCTGGCACAAGTGGACCAACCTGTGGACCGCCGAAGAAGATCGCCACGGTGCGGTGCTGCATGATTATGCACACGACAGCCGTATTCTGGATAATCCGGTGCTTGAGCGTATGCAGTTCGAGTACATGAAGGCCGGTTTCCAGCCCGAGTGGGATCGTGATCCGTATCGTGTGTTCGTGTACACGTCGCTGCAGGAGCGCGCGACACAGGTGAGTCACGCGAATACGGGCAAGCTTGCGTCGCAGTACGAACCGTTGATCGGCACCGTGCTTGCCAATGTCGCAAAAGAAGAGGCGCGACACTACGTGTTTTATCGCGCGATTTTTGAAGGCGTATTAAAGCGCGATCCGAGTAACGCGATGATTTCCGCGGCGCAGATCATGCCGTCAATTGAGATGCCGGGTTACACCATGCCGCATTTCCGTGAGATGGCAGATGTCATTCGGCGCGCGGGCATTTATGGTCCGCGTGATTATCTGCGCATTGTTGAAGATCTGATCAAGTTCTGGGCGCTTGATGCCGTTGAGAATCTCAACGAACTTGGGAAGAAGGCGCAGGAAAAGATCATGGGAATTCCGGCGCGGTTGGAGCGGGTGGCAGACGCAATGGAAACGCGGAGCAAGGCGAAGACGTTTTCGTTTCCGGTGGCGTTTGCGCGAGAGTTTTCGATGGATTGAAATGGGCGCTGAGCTCGGCATTTATCGGCGTAGCTCAGCGATCCTCAAATAGTTTTTTCGAGCGCGCGCAAGGTCTTCAGCACAGCGGTCAGATCTCGCGCATCTGCGTCGGGGTGATGCATCTGTTCGCGTTCGACCGTATGCAGATGTCTTCCGACCTGCACATCCGACGCGCCGCGAATCAACAGACCATAAATCTCATGCGCAAACGGCAAGTATTCGTTTGCATGATCGGGCTGTTCGCGCACACCCATCGGATCCCATTCGGCCAAGAGTGCGGCACCAATACGGATTTCGGCTTGTTCGCGTGCGGCTTCGGGCATCGGAGACCTCGTCTCGCTGGGATACTACTCTTCGCGCGGTGACCGCATCGACACCAGCGCTTCTCCAAGTGGCTGCTCGTGGCGCGCGCCGTCAAGAGTACGCGAATGCATTTGTGGCAGATTTTGTGATGAAAGTTCAGCCCGCCAGCGTCAGTCGCTCGATGGTTCCGGTGAAGGACTTGCCACCCATGTCGATGTAGAGCGCTCCGTCAGTTACAGACAGGTCGAACTTTGTCCGACGATCGAGTCTCGGCACGAGTTCGGCGAGCAAATCGCGGTCCATCGCGTACAACTCCAGTTTGTCTGCGCGATGAATGGTTGCCGCGGCCCAGGTTCGCAGCAGCACCATTGGATCCTTGTGCATGTAGACGACGACACGCGGCGATGATTTGCTGGCCTTGTGCAAACGCGCAGCATCCGGTGCACCGATTTCAATCCAAACTTTCATCGTACCGGTGAGATCGCGAACGGCGATTGGTGGCTCGTCGGGATCGGACAAGCCGCGCGAAAAAGCGATGCCCTCCGTGTATTCGAGGCAATAGGCCAACACCCGCGTGAGCAGATATTCCGGCGTTTCGGACGGATGGCAGGCAACACGCAGTGAAAGCGATTCGTAGACTTGGGCGTCCACGTTGGCCAGCTGTATGTCAAAGTTGTAAATCGTTGCAGTGAGTGCCATCTGTTTGACTTCGTGCGGCGTAGGCGTGCAGAAGCGGTTGAGTAAAGTGGGCATGCGCCCATTCTTCACCGCTTCTTTGTCGATAGTTTCGCGTCGGAAGCTGGCGTAGATGCACGCAATTGTCCAACGTTGATGACCGTGACTGACACCCGACCAAACTCGCGCGACATTGCGCGCGCTCCCCTGCCGCCCGAAGGCCCGACTTCGCGCACGACTGCCGAACGGCATACGCGCGCCGGTCGCGCGGCGCGTCGGCGTCCGTGGATCGCATTTGGATTGTCAATGGTCACGCTTTTTATGGCGACCTGGATTTTCGTGCCGGCGCCCAATCGCACATTGCTGCCGTTGTCGGTCGGTGCGCCTGAAATCAGTCCGTGGCTGGTGGTGATGGCGATTGTCGCGATTGTCGGCGCCGTACGCACGTGGCGCATGCATACGGTGGCGAAGATTGCGACCATTGCGAGCATGGTCGCACTGTTCATGGCCTGTGTGCCGCTGGTTCGTTTTCCAGCTGTTTCGAAGCGCTCGGTTGCCGCGCTTGCAGCAACACTTGGCGTTGACTATCTGGACGCGGTTCCGTTCAATCGACAGCTCGCGTTGCGCCCGTCGCCATTGATTCTGTCCGAACTGTTTCGCGGCCTTCCAAATGATTCCGCCATTGTCACGAAAAACGTCGTATTTGCGACGGTCGAGAAAGTGCCGTTGAAGGCGATCGTGTATCAGCCACCCACGCCCGGATATTATCCGATCATCGTGCAGATTTACGGTGGTGCCTGGCAGCGCGGAACCGCGGATGATTTTGCGGAGTTCGCGCGATTCTTTGCGGCGCGTGGTTATGTCGTCTTCGCAATCGACTATCGGCATGCGCCGCAATTCACATCGTTGCAGCAGATTTCAGATGTGAAAACTGCGTTGGCGTGGGTGCGCCGCAGCGGAGCGAAGTACAACGCCGATACGTCGCGCATCGCGCTTCTCGGTCGTTCAGCCGGCGCGCATCTCGCGATGATGACGGGATTTGACTCGACGATGATTCCCGTCAAAGCGGTTGTGAGTTTCTACGGACCGGTTGATCTCGTGGAGAGTTATTTGCATCCGCCAAGCCCCGATCCGCTGCACGTTCGCGACGTTGAAGAGAAGTTCATTGGCACAACGCTTGAGCGAAGTCTGGACAGCTACAAACACGCGTCGCCGATCAACATGGTTAGACCAGGATTGCCGCCAACGCTGCTCATCTACGGCGGGCGTGACAACATCGTCGAACAGCGTTTTGGCGCGATGATGCACGAGAAGCTTCAAGTGGCTGGAGACACGTCGATTTTTCTCGACATTCCGTGGGCCGATCACGCGTTTGATGAAGTGCCAAATGGATTGAGTGGACAACTGTCACGATACGTGGTCGAACGATTTCTGGCGTGGGCGTTAACGAGACAAACACCGTAGTCGTCGCGGAAACAATCAGCAGCCATGACGCCACACCACGGTTCCGAACATTTCGATGTGCTCGTGATTGGTGCGGGGCTGTCGGGCATTGGTGCGGGTTATCACTTGCAGACGCGCTGTCCCGGCAAGAGCTACGTCATTCTTGAAGCGCGCGCCGTCAGTGGCGGCACGTGGGATTTGTTTCGCTATCCGGGTGTGCGTTCGGATTCGGACATGTTCACACTCGGATATCGATTTCGTCCGTGGCTTGATCAAAAGGCAATCGCTGATGGGCCCGCGATTTTGCGTTACGTTCGCGAAACGGCCAGTGTAAATGGAATTGACCGGAAGATTCGGTACGGACATCGACTGACGCGTGCGTCGTGGTCGTCGCAGGATGCGAAATGGACCGTTGATGTTGAAGTGAGCGATGCGCCCGATGTTACGGGTGCGAGTGTGAATCCACGACTCGTTCAGTTCACCTGCAACTTTCTGTATTCGTGCATGGGCTATTACGACTACCGGAGTGGATTCACGCCAGAATTTCCCAACATTGATGCGTTTGCTGGCCCAATCATTCATCCGCAGCAGTGGCCGGAGAAGCTGGATTATCGCGGCAAGCGCGTTGTGGTGATTGGCAGTG
>JBDTTO010000211.1:0-5946 GCA_039930585.1 Gemmatimonadaceae bacterium | reverse complement strand
AGATCAGAACCAAACATCAGCGGCGTTTTTGACGCACGTTGCATCGCGTTGATTTTTTCCGCGACTTCGATGGGCGAGCCAAGTGACATCGTGACGCCGCCAACGTGATCATTTTTGATCCATCGCAACACTTCGGCAAAGCTCGAATCGTTGGTGTTCGAGTAATCACCCAGCACCCACACATTCACCATCTGCCCCACACGCTCGCGAAGCGACATTGCCGCCAGCGTGCGTTCAACCCATTCGTTTTGTTTTTTCGTGAGCGGCGTACGCGGATCAAGATTGCTCGCATTCCCCGCCGCGACAGCGTGCGCCTGCGCATCAGTCCTGAGAGAAACTTCAAAGAAAACCGGTCGGTGATCCGACGCGCGCGACTCAACCACATGCGCCGCCCTGCAGCGATTCCCGCCGGTCATGAACAGGTAGTCGATGCGTTTGGCGGGAACGCTGTCAGGGTACGAAAGCCCGTCGCCGCTGCCGCACTCGTTCCAGCTGTCGCGCAATCCGGACGCGCGAAGTTTTACCTGAACCGCGCTCTCAGGCGTTGAATTGAAATCGCCACCGGCAATCACCAGGCCAACACTGCGGCGAGTTTGCGCGACAAGACTCACAATCGAATCAGCTTCCTGCTTGCGCCAACGATCCTCACCCGACGCATCAAGGTGCGTGTTGATGACCGCAAGCGTGCCGTACGGGCTCTTGATCATCGCGCGCAGTGCACCGCGCGGCTCCATCGATCCACCCGAACGCGTTTGCGGGGGCTCAACCGGCAAGTGAAACAACGTGTCGCTCAGAATCGGCCAGCGCGACAAAATCGCAACACCGTACTTGCCGCCGTCGTAGTCCAGCGCACTGCCGAATGCGACGTGAAATCCCGTTTGTGCGGCAAGCGCAGCTGGTTGATCAACATTGCCAGAACGCTTGGTGCCCTTGTCCACTTCCTGCAGCAGCACAATGTCTGCGTTGGTTGAGCGAATCAGTGCGGATATCTGTTCGATGCTGGCAACGCCGTGCACGGTTTTGCCGGCGTGAATGTTGTACACAAGCACGCGCGCATCGGGCGTATCGCCCGCCAGCGGCTTTGGTTTCGCGCTGGCGCATCCCAACATGCCAGCACACAGCGCGACGGCGGTCAGGCTCTGTTTCGCAGGCAGCGCGGTGAGGCTGCTCCGAATGTTCGAAGGGCGAACGAGTCCGTTACGAACGATCGAGCCGTCGCGGGACGGCTGGCCGAAAATTTTGGTCAGTAATTTCATGACTCAATGGTCGCGCGTTTGGCCAGTTTGGGGAAGGTATCTCGAGCAATACTCGACCGCATTTGCGCCTCGCGCTATCCTTGGGGCTGCACGCCGACCCTCGGCCCCGCGCTCCAGCCCCCATCCTCCCGACGCGCATGCCGATCAGTCGACGTGAAGCTCTCACCCAACTCAGTGCGTTGCTGGGTGTGTCGCTTGTGCGGTGGCCGGAATATCTGGCTGATCCGCGTTTGGCGGATCCGCTTGCTGGTACGATTGCGAACTATCAAGCCGGTCGGCTGCGAGGCGATTGGACTGCACTTGAAGTGACGACAAACGCATTGGCGCGCTGTCGGTCAATTGGTGCGAAGTTGCACGCCATCGATCTCTTGAGTGACACCGCGCTTGATGAAGCACGAGCGTCTGATGCGCGCGCAAAACGCAAATCACTGCGCGGACCATTGGATGGCGTTCCTGTTTTTGCGAAGTCCATCTACGATGTACGCGGGCTGCCGACGACCGCATCCAATGCCGATTGGGCGCAACTATTTCCCGGCGTCATCCAACGCGATTCAGTCGAAGTGCAACGCCTCCGTGCCGCCGGTGCAATTATCCTTGGCAAAACTGCAGCCGATGATTTCGCATATCATGGAAATGGCACGAGTACACTAACCGGACAGGTGCTCAATCCACATGACAGAAACGGATTGAAGACACCAGGCGGATCGAGTGCCGGTTCAGCAGTAAGTGTGTTGACTGGATTGGCATTTGGTGCACTTGGCACTGATGACGGCGGATCCAATCGCATTCCTGCACAATTCGCGGGCGTTGTTGGAATCAAGCCAACGTTTGGCCTGGTGCCACGCACGGGTGTGATTCCCACCTGGCCATATCTCGACACGCACGGTTCACTGGCGCGCACAGTTGCTGATGCGGCGTTATTACTGGATGCCATCGCTGGCCCGGACAATGTCGACAAATTAGCGCTCTCGACTGCGTGGCCATCAAAACGTTTGGCCTCATTGCGCAGCGATGCATTAAAGGGCGCGCGCGTTGGAGTTGTTGAAGCGCATGTACCGCGCGCGCAGATGTCGGCCGAGTGCGTGGCGGTGTTTGATCGGGCAATTGGTGATTTGAAATCGGCGGGAGCGATTGTCGAAGTTTTCACACCTGCCGTAACGCGCGTAAACTATCGCGATCTCTTCTCGGCGGCGGCGACCGCACGCGGCGATGTAAAACCCGACGCGAATACACCGGCAGCAACAGCAAACGCGTTGTTGCGATATTTCGAAGGACAGGGCGGCGACGCAACTGACGCCGTCAAGCGCGGGCTTGCTGCGTATCAGAAATATTATGACGTGCTTCCGAAAGATTGGGAAGCAATGTCAAAGTTGATCGCGCAACCCTATGAAAACGACGCCGCGGGTTTGTCGTTTGCACGTTCACGCGCAACCGTAGTTGCAGCGTTGGCCGAGTCACTCAAAGCGCAGCGCGTTGATGTGATGGTGTATCCGACAATGCCATTTCCGGCTCCACGCGCGAGTGATCCGTGGCCTGATGTGCGCACAACTTTAGGCTACGGCAATTGGATGGGGCTTCCGGAAATTTCAGTTCCATCGGGCATGGGAGCAGATGGTATGCCCGCGGGAAATCTTTCGTTCGTAGGACTGCCGGGCAGCGACGCGCGTATTCTCGCGTTTGCGCATGCGTACGAACGGCAGTCCCAACGTTTTGTCATGCCAGGCGGTCTACCTTAGCCGTCCCGCCCACCGTGGCGCGTTTTGCCCTGCGGATGTGGATTTTTGGACTCGGTCGCATGTATTGAGTCTTTTGAATTCGGTCCGTCGACATGCGCTTCGTCACGCGGCGCAGGCGTTTGTTTCGGATCGATCGCTTTCGCTGGCTTCGCGTCAGGGTGTTTTTCAGTCATAAGTCCCTCGACAAGTGGTGCCGAGCCTGATAATTCACGCACGGCATCTCATCCAACCCCGTCAAACCCGCACTGTTGCATACAATGAAAAAGCTCGCACTGGCCGTTTGCCTTTTTCTTCTCGGTCCATCGTCGGCGTTTGCGACTTGGTCTGTTATTGCGATCGACGCGAAAACAGGCCAGGTCATCATTGCCTCGGCTACGTGTGTGCGCCAATCCGCATTCCCGCAGCGCACACCGGTTGCTGCGCGCGACTTGATGGATCTGCAGGCGGTCATCGTTCCCGGCGTAGGTGTGGCTGCGTGTCAGGCCGGCGCTGACAACACACGCGAGAATCAGATGCTTGTGTATAACGAGTTGAAGAAAGGCACGCCGCCAATGCAAATCCTTGAGCTGCTTAAAAAGGATCCCAATATCGAGCGCCGTCAGTTCGGTATTCTGGCAATTCCGAATGGCGGAACGATTACCGCGGCAAACAACATGACGGGATTTAACGGCACGGGTAATTCGCAGTCGTCATTGTTTTTTGGTGGACAAGTGGGTGACTTCTTCTATCAGGTGCAGGGCAACACGCTGCTTGGGTTTGATGTCGTGCACAAAGCCGCGCTGGCATTTACGCGCGCGTCAGGCACGTTGGCCGATCACGTAATGGCCGCAATGGAAGCGGCCGACGAAAACGGCGGCGACAAACGCTGCAACTGCGGCAACAATCCGTTGGAGTTTGTGCCGTGCGGTAACAAGACGGCGCATGTTTCGTATATCGCGATTGCCAACAAGGATGATCAGATTGGCATCACGCACAGCGACGGAAAATATTTCGCATTCATCAGCGTGACGGACGACAACATCAAGAAAGGTGAAAGCGCGAATCCAGTAAAGACATTGCGCATGCGTTACACCGCGTGGAAGAAAGCAGGCAGTCTGCGCACGGCGGCGCCGGGGCCGAGTTTGTTCAAGCCAGCGCCAGGCGGGTTGTAAGATCGCCGTGAGCCTCGTAGCCGCAACATTCTTTGTTTTGCCGACGGTGAATGAAATTTTCCATCGAGGCTGACGCGACGGAGCGGATGTATCTCCGCACTACATTGGCGGCCGCGTTACCAGCAGTTCATAACTTCCAGAACCGGCAAACGCAGGATCACCGCTTCCGATAGCAACTGTGTAGACGCCGGGGATTAGCACGAGCGTATAGTTGGCCGGCTCCTGCACGTGCAAGCTGAAGTTATTGTCTCTTCCGAACAGATAGATTCGAGGCACCAGTGAGGACGTTAGCGGCGCGGTTTTGGTGGCAGAGAGTGTGACAGTCGTTTGGTCGGTCACGACCAACGTGTAGGAGTCGAGGTCTCCTGCGTAAAGTTTTCCCGTGCGCGGAATGCCGAATTGAATAAGTCCGCCCTCATCGCCGGATGCAGCGTTGCTCAACGAGTCCGTTGCTTTCGCTGAGAACGTGATCTGGTAAACACCGGTTCCGGTATGCGCCGAGTCGCCGCTGCTTACAACCACGCCCTGTACTCCGGAAAATGCGCTGCTCTGCTGTACGTGCGCTGCGTCTCTTCCAACTGATTGAACGAGCTGCAACGCCTGGATCGAATAGAGCTGCAAACTTGGTGACAGACTTGCACCCAGCGTATCCGCAATGCTGATGGCCATCTGATCAGCCGCGAATGCGTACACTTTGCCTTCGCCGGGTTTGGTGATGCTGTCTGTGTACGTCACTCCGGTTTGCATCACCAGTACCGGTGTTACGTCCTGAATGGTGACAGTTGCCGTTCCAACGCCGTTGTATTTCTTGTTCGGTGGTAATGTGGCGACAGCAGTTTCCGGACCTTCAACGCGATAATCGAATTTCGGAATGACGTTGAATTTCGCAGTGCGCTGACCAGCCGGAATCAGCGGTGAAAAAGTGTCCAGCTCGTAATCGCCATTGAGCGCAGTGCCGGCCATGATGATGCTGACAGCCAGCGGTCGTGTGGTAGCTCCGGTGCGCGTGACGGTAAACGTTCCCCAATCATTCGCGACTTCGGATGCGATCGGATCGGTGGCTTCAATCGTGACCACCGGCGGAATTACGTAAAGCTCCGCGTAATTGGTTGTCGGCGCCTCAAATGCAACATCAGATGGCGTGGTAGCGGCAATGCGAACAGTGTCGCCCGCTTCCTCGGCGTTAACGCGACCCGTTGTGGAGACGGTTGCCTGGAGTGGTCGGCTTGATGACCATGTAATCACTCGATCCGCAAGCACCGATCCATCGGAAGCCAATGCAACAGCGGTGAACGTTGTGGAATCGCCAACGGCAATGGACGTGAGTGCCGGTGTTACACGAATTGACGCAACTTTTGGTCGGAGAAATTGCGCTCCAACCGTGGTTGAATCGTTGAGCGTAAACGCACACGCACCCGTGCCAGTGCAGGCGCCGTTCCAGGTGCTGAATGTGTGTAGCCCTGTCGTTGAGGGCGTGAGCAACACGGTAACGCCCTTCTTGAATGACGCCGAACATGCGCCGACCGTACAATCAATTCCACTGGGCGTTGACACCACGCGTCCCTGGCCGTTTCCGCTCATCAGCACTGTCAGCGTGCGCGTTTCGTCGGGAACGACTCCTCCTTTCGTTGGCGAATCGCCACCGCAACCTGCCAGCATAAGTGAAGCGCACACGAGACCCACGACGATTGATTTCACAATTGGCTGCAGTTGAGGTTACTCGCAAGATCGATAGTGCCTCGCGCGCTGGCAAGCGCCCTACTGTGCCGGCGACGAACGGATTGATACTTCACTGTCGATGAC
>JBDTTO010000210.1:0-5968 GCA_039930585.1 Gemmatimonadaceae bacterium | reverse complement strand
ATGTACGCAGTTCCCGCGTTGAACTTCGACGCATCGATCTGACTGACACGACCGAAGTCTGGCATGTCTTTTGGCGTGACATTCTTCCACGTGACACCGCCATCCTGCGTGACGTGCACGAGTCCATCATCCGAGCCGGTCCAGATGATGTTTGCATTCACCTTGCTTGGACCAACGGCGAAAATCACGCCGTACACTTCCGGTCCGTTCATATCACCGGTAATTGGTCCGCCAGATTTTTCCATGGTTTCGGGCGCATGGCGCGTGAGATCGCCGCTGATGGCTTTCCACGTGCGACCACCATCAAGCGTGCGCCACAACCGTTGCGATGACGTGAACAACATCTTCGGATTTACTTCCGAGAAGATGATCGGATACGTCCACTGCCAGCGTTCTTTGATGTCTTTGCTGGGTTCGCCGGAATAGAACCACGGATACGGATTTACTTCGCGCGTGATACCCGTGCGACGATTGTACTTGTCGAGATATCCGCCGTTGTTCGTGCCTGAATAAAAAATGTCGGCGTCCAGTGGATCCGGCGCGATGTAACCCGGTTCACCACCGGCCGCTGTGTACGCGACCGCCATTCCACCGTTTGCGACATCAGCGTACGGGTTTGGTGCTGCACCACGTCCGCCGCCGCCACCACCGCCGCCGCCACGTCCACCAAATGCGGCACCTGTGAGATTCCAGTTAAACGGAACGCACAACGTCGTTGCATCCTGTTGCGAACCACACACCGCGTACGGCATGCTGGCCGTTTTCGCGATGTGATAGAACTGTTCCGTCGGAAAATCCTGCGCGGTCCAGCCGGCACCGGTGTTCGTCGTTACCGCGCCGCCGCCGTCATTGCCAACGACGAGATGCGTTGGATCGTCAGGGTCAATCCACAAATCGTGGAAATCGCTGTGCGTGCCGCCGCTGTTGTTCACGAGCGTTTTGCCCGCATCGCTTGAGCGATACATCGACACGTTCTGGATGTACACAACATCCTGATTCTTCGGATCCGCAAACAGATGCGAGAAATAGAATGCGCGCTGACGAATGTTGCGATCGGAATTCACGAGACTCCACGTCGCACCGGCGTCATCACTCTTGAACAAGCCGCCGTTGTCGTTTTCGACCATCGCGTACACACGTTTTGCATTCGCACCGGACACTGCAACGCTGATGCGTCCAACCACCCCCGTTGGCATGCCGGGATTTCGCGTGATGTCGGTCCACGTTTCGCCGCCGTCGGTGCTCTTGTACAACGAGCTGCCCGGACCACCGCTCGACATCTGATACTCTTTGCGATACGCCTCCCACATGGCCGCGTACATCACATTCGGATTCGTGCGATCGATGCTGATGTCAATCGCGCCAGTCTTGTCGTCGCGAAACAACACTTTGCGCCAGCTCTTTCCGCCGTCCGTCGACTTATAAACGCCACGCTCCGCACTCGGCACACTGTATTTGCCGAACGATGCAACAAACACGATGTCCGGATTTGTCGGATGAATGCGAATCTTTGAAATCGCATCGGCTTCCGGAAACACGAGATGCGTCCACTTCTTTCCCGCATCGGTGCTTTTGTAAACGCCATCGCCTGGCATGATGTTGCCGCGCAGGGCGGTTTCACCCATGCCGATATAGACAATGTCTGGATTCGTTTCACTGACGGCGACCGCACCAACCGATGCGCTCGTGATCTGACCGTCGGTTACCGGCAACCAATTGTCACCGCCATCAGTGGTTTTCCAGAGTCCGCCGCCGACTGCACCAAAGTACGCCTCTTTCGGACGTCCTTTTGCGCCGCTCGCGGCAATCGACCGGCCGCCACGGCCGGGGCCGATGTTTCGCCACTTGTAGTAGCTGCGAAGCGTTGAATCGATGGTGAATGGAGGCACGCGTGTGAGTGACGCTGTCACGCGGGGGTCGACCGGACGGGAATCCCGATCAGGAATGGTCAGGCTGAGCCCCGCTGCAAGCAGCGAAGGTGCAGTCACGAGCAGAAGCGGGCGAAGCGGTAGCATGGAGTTCTCGCGAGAGATGAAACCGGTGGGATGCGAAACGGCGGGCCGTTTTCGCATGCGCTACGGGAAAGCGACGTTGTTTTACGGCAACGTGGTGAAACGGAAGCCACGGTGCATTACGAGAATATGGCACCCCGAAAAATTCGTTGGCGATTCCTCATAGTCTACGGTACGTTGGGGGGGACAACCAACGTTGGACATTGAACCCGCCGTGAATCAGCGACGCCGCTTCCACCGGCCGCACCGCGAAATGCCCTCCTTGTGCGTTAGGACAGTAACGATCACCGCCGTTCGAAGACCGCGTCGCGTGCCAGTCCCTTGTCTGGCCGCCATTTTTTTCCATGAAGGAGGCAGGATGTCGCGCACGTCAGCCGTAAGGCATCGCCTTGGCTTGGCCATATTGTTTACTGCTGCAGCCTTTGCTGCAACGTCGACAGTACAAGCCCAGGGGCAAAAGCAGGATGAGGAATACACCAAGCGGATCAAGCAGTACCTCTCCGATCCTCGCATCTCCACCGAACTCGTCGACCACCTGCCAGCGTCGGACAAGGTTCCCACGACGCTCAAATTCAAGGGCATCGAACGTATTGTCGGCACGCCGGGATACCTGACGTACGCCTCGGACATTCACCGGTACATGAAGGCGATCGCCGACGCCGCACCAACGCGTGCGAAGTTCTGGACGATCGGCAAGACGGAAGAGGGACGCGACATCGTCATTCTCGCCATCGCGAACGAAGAGACGATCAAGAACCTCGACACCTACAAGGGCTACCTGTCGGAGTTGACGGATCCGCGCAAAACGACCGAAGCCCGCGCCAAGATTCTGCAGAAGACGGCCAAGCCGATCTACTACCTCACCAGCGGCATGCACTCCACCGAAACCGGTGGCCCCGAAATGCTGATGGAGCTTGCCTACCGTCTGGTCGTTGAAGAAACGCCATTCGTGAAGAGCATCCGCGACAACGTCATCACGATGATCACTCCGGTTATCGAAGTTGACGGCCGCGAAAAAATTGTGGACGGTTGCAACTTCCGCGCGAAAAATCCGGGACTCAACCTCCCGACGCCGTACTGGGGCAAATACGTCGCGCACGACAACAACCGCGACGGTATGGGCCAGATGCTGGCGCTCACACAGGCCGTCGAAAAGATGGGCCTCGAGTGGCATCCGACAATTCTGCACGATCTGCACGAAGCTCAGACGCTGCTGTACGCCTCCACGGGTACGGGTCCGTACAACGAGCAGCTCGACCCCATCACGATCAATGAGTGGTGGATGATGGCCGAAAACGACGTCATGGAAATGACGAAGCGTGGCGTGCCAGGTGTGTGGACGTATGGTTTCTACGACGGTTGGGTGCCGAACTACATGTTCTATGTGGTGCACGCGCATAACGCCGTCGGTCGCTTCTATGAAGTGCAGAGCTACGGTTCGAACTGCACCGGCGCCGGCGCCCCGATCAGCAATCAGGCGGGCGGCGGTGGTGGTCGTGGTGGCGCAGCTCCGGACGCCGCAGCGGGCGGTCGTGGAGGTGACGCAGCTGCAGGTGCAGGCGGTCGTGGTGCAGGCGGTGGCGGACGCGGTGGTCAGGCCGCCAACCAGACGCCCGATTCGCTCCTCACCCGCGTGCTTGGCGGCAGCAACTATGCCCAGAGCCGAGAGTGGTTCCGTCCGAACCCGACGCCCGATGACATCCGTTGGGGCTCGCGCGCCAACACGAACATTCAGGAATCAGCCGTTCTGTTCGCACTCTGGAACACCGGCAAGGAGCGCGAACGCTTCCTGGAGAACTACTGGATCAAGAACAAGAACGCAGTCAACAAAGGCAAGTACGGCCCAATCAAGGGCTGGGTCATCTCGGCCAGTCAGCACGGCAAGGCCAACGCGGCCGACGCCGTCAACGAGTTGATCGATCAGGGACTCGAGTTCCACACGGCCAACAGCGACTTCAAGGCCGGCAACGTCGAGGTCAAGAAGGGTGACTGGATCGTGCGCGGCGACCAGCCGTTCCGCACCATTGCCGACATCTACTTCTCGATCCAGAACTACCCGACCACCAACCCGTCGCCGTACGACGACACGGGCTGGACGTACCAGATGATGCGGAACCTCGCCATGTCCGAAGTCAACGACGCGTCGCTCTACACGGCGCCGATGACGTTGGTGAAAGGACACGTTCGCGCGGCCGGTGGTATTGCGGGTGCTGGTTCAACCGTCGTTGTCGAGCATGCCGGCGATAACAACATGGTGGCGCTGCGCTATCGCCTTGCTGACGTGAAGATGTCGGCGGCAGAAGAGTCGTTCGATATGGCTGGCCACAAATTCACGCCAGGTGCGGTCATCATTGCGAACGCGGATCGCGCGAAGCTTGAGCCGTTGCTGGTCGAACTGGGGCTCTCAGGCTGGGGCGCGTCAACGGCTCCGACGGTCAAGTCACACGATCTCGACATTCCGCGTATCGGCTACATCCACAGCTGGACCAATACGCAGAACGAAGGTTGGGTGCGCGCGGCGCTCGACTACTACAAGATCCCGTACAACTACTTCGGCGAAAACGCCGTGCGGAAGATGGGCAGCCTGCGTCAGAAGTTTGACGTGATTCTGTGGCCGTCGGGCGGTGCCGTTGGTGCGGGCGCCCCGACCACGGGCGCTCCGGTTCCGTACATGCGGACAGCCGAGTACAAGGCGATTGGTTATCCGGATTCGACGACCGATACGCGCGGTGGATTGGGCAACGACGGCCTCAAGATGTTGCACGATTTCGTGCTGGCCGGCGGAACGCTGATCACCGAAGGCACGACGTCGTCGATCTTCCCGCAGTACAGCCTGACGCCGGGCCTCCGTCCGGCCGAGGCACCAGGACTCGTTGATCGCGGCACGATTTTGCGCGGCGTGATCACCGACATGTTGAGCCCGATCAACTACGGCTACGTCGTGAACCAGCTTCCGGTCTACTTCAGCGGTGGCACGATTCTCGATGCCGGAGTGGCGCGGAACCCAACGGCCGCTCCGCAGAGCGTGGTTGATGCGCTCCGTCCGGGCAGCCGAGGTGCGCTGTCAGGTGCAGCAATCGGTGGCGGCGGATTTGGTGGTGGGCGTGGTGGCGCAGCCAGCGTCTACCAGAACACCGAGCCCATGTCGACGTGGGTTGAACACTCGCAGTGGAACCCGATGCAGCAGTGGAAGCTGGAAACTCCGGCCGCGCCAGCCGCGGGTGGATTTGGCGGCGGTGGCGGATTCGGCGGTGGTGCCCGCTCTGCTGCAACCACGGTGCTTGAGGGTATGGGCCCGCGCGTCGTGATGCAGTTCCCGGCCAGCCAGCGCGATTTGCTGTTGTCCGGCGTCATGGGTGGCGGTGACCAGCTTTCGAACCGTCCGCTTGTCGTTGACTCGCCGCTCGGTCAGGGCCACGTCGTGATGTTCACCATGCGTCCAATGTGGCGTTGGCAGACACAGGGCACATTCGTCATGGGGTTCAATGCCATCATGAACTGGAACGACCTCAACGCGGGTCGCGTGGTGCCGAAACCGTAGTCGTTACGCGCGGCTTGTGAGAAACGGGGCAATCGCATTTGCGATTGCCCCGTTTTTTTAACCGCAGCCAAATGGCCGAATGGCCCACAGCATGAAGCAGCCGAACAGCCGCAGAACAGACTGCAGCCGAGCAGCCGAAGAACAGACTACAGCCGAACGGCCGAAGAAATGCAACAGCCGAAGCACTGCCAAGTCAGAGAGCCGAAGTACGTTTGTGGAACGTGGGCCGATTGGATGAATAGTGAAGTCATTTTTTCGCGGAGCCGCGGAGCCGCGGAGAACTGCGTGCGGGTCGAACAGAAATTGCAACGAATTCATCTTGTTTTTCGTGAACGCACCAATTTTCGCGAAGACTGCTGCGGGTTCCACCAAAGTGATTGCTGTACTTGGCACAGAAGTTTGTGGTTGAGCGGTT
>JBDTTO010000209.1:0-5998 GCA_039930585.1 Gemmatimonadaceae bacterium | reverse complement strand
CAACTTCTCCGCCGGAATCGCCGCTGGATTCCACGCGTAGTCCAGGAAAAACTGAATCGGGAATTCCATTGGCTTGAGATCGCCAACATTCACGACCCAAATGCGATTTGCGCCGTACTCGGTGGCGAGATGCATCTGCTCCCACACGCGTGCAATCGGATTGGTATTAAGCCACTTGTAGTTGCGCGGTCCGCCCACGTAATCGAAATGGTAGTACACACCAAATCCACCAGCACGATTGCGTTCCTTGAGCTCGGGCAACCGACGAATGTCTCCCCAGTTGTCATCCGCAAACAGCAGCGTGATGTCCTCAGGCACGCGCATGCCCTGGTCGTAGTAGTCCTGCACTTCTTTATACAGCGCCCACAGCTGCGGCGTTTGGTCCGCGGGTTTCTTTGTTACTTCCGAAATGATTTTGCGTTGATCGGACACAATACGCTCGAGTAACGAAATCGCCGTGCCCTGCGTCATCGGCATGTCGCCATCACCACGCATGCCAACTGTCACAATATTTTCGCGCGTTCCCATGCGCTGAATGCCAGCGCGCCAGAATTGCCGCAGGGTGGAATCATTCTCTTCGTAATTCCACTCGCCTTTGCCGTAGCGCTTCCACTCCTGTTGCGCGCGAGTCAGCGGCTCATGGTGCGACGTTCCCATCACGATGCCGTATTCGTCGGCCAGCTTCGCGTTCAGCGAATCATCGTCCGCAAACGCATTGCCCCACATGGCCGGCCACAAATAGTTACCGCGCATGCGCAAAATGAGCTCAAACATCTTGGTGTACACCAGATGATTGACGCCACCAAACTTTTCGCGCGTCCATCCCGAAAATGCGGGCGCTTCATCATTGATAAAGATGCCGCGATATTTCACGACCGGCTCGCCCTGTACGCGACGCTCCGATGACACGGACAGATTTGTTTGCCTTGCAACCGGAACGTCCGCCCAATAATACCACGGCGACACGCCGATTTGTCCGGACACATCATACGTACCGTAAATGGTGCCACGCTTGTCACTACCGGCCACAACCAGCGCCCGCTCAACTCCGGGCATTGGATTGTCGACCGTTTGTATGACGTACGACTCCCATTTTCCAGTCACTTCACGCGCATCAATCTTGCCGCGTTGCACCAGATCATCGATGAGCGCACTGTGACCAATTGTACCGATGATCACCACTTGTTTCTGCGTGACCTTCGCCGCCGTCGAAACGGTTGCGGGTTTCCCCGTGACGCGCCCAACATCAGCACCCAGATCACGCGCTGCACGAATCGCGCCTGCGTAGTCGTTCTCGCTGATGTAGATCGCCGTTGACACACCGGCGGTGCTTAACACAAACGGAGTCGCCGCACGCGATTCGAGTCGCTCACTGACACCGGTCGTGCTGGCAAGCGAAAACAGCGCCGAACCGACCAGTGCGTGACGAAGGACTCTTTGAATGTTCATGACATTTGCCCGCTGAGGTATCGCTAGCGCGAAACTGCGCTGCGACGATCCCATCGCTGAACCGCGTCGTACACACCTTGCAGATGCGACTGCATACGCGTGCTGGCCAGGGATTCGTCGCCTGATTCAATAGCTTCCAGAATGGCCACGTGTTCTTCGTGATCCCGCGCCAGTGAACCCGTAACTCCCAGCAACAGGCGTTGACGATCTCCAAACAGTTCGTGTAGTACGTCCACCAACTGAATGAGCACTGCATTGCCGGACGCAACGGAAATGAGGCGATGAAACTGAATGTTGAGCGAATTGAGTTTCTCCTCATCACGCTCACCCGCGGACATCGCCAACACTCGGCGCATCTCACGCATCTGCTCAGGCTTTGCATTGCGCGCAGCATCAAGCGCCGACTGCACTTCGAGCGGCATCCGCGCACGCAACAGCTCGAGCATCGCCTTTTCACTCACGTCACTTGCGTGATCGGGATTTGTCAGCACGACTACGTTGTCGTGGCGGTTGACGTAAACCCCCGAGCCGTGACGGATGTCAACCACGCCCATAGTCTCAAGTTTCTTGAGCGCCTCACGCACCGACTGATGACCAACACCAAAACGGCGCGCCATTTCACCGATGGCCGGAAGGCGATCACCCTCTCCACGTGCGCCACTTTGAATCATGAGGCGAATGCGACGCGCGAGGCGGTCGGGCAGCCGCTCGCGTGGCATCGGTTCGAATGCCTGCGGCGCTTCCGTGATTGCCGCAAATCCGTTTTCCCGAAGTCCTGGTGCGTGAATCATTGTTCGCCTCTGAGCTAAATGCGGGGGGAGCGGACTGTTGCTGCGATCGAATCGAAGGCGGGTTTCGGACGATGCTGCCGATCAAACGGAAGCGGATAACTCGTACGTCCGGGAATCGGCCAGCCGTTTAACCATGAATCACCATCGGACACGCCCCAGAACGTGATGCGTTCAATGTCCGCGCTGTGTTTGCGAAACACCTTGAACATTTCACCATACTTTTTCGCGAGCGCCGTTTGCGCGGAATCGGGCAACGCATCGGGCCACGGATTGAGTGCCTTGTTTGCCTGAATGCGAAGCGACACATCCGCTGTGCGGTTTCTGCTGGTTGACGGCAAGACATCAATATCGAGCTCGGTGATGTTTACCTTCACACCAGCCGCCGCAAAGATCGTGATGGTGGAATCTTCGAGACCAACGGATGGCCAATCCATTTTCATGTGCGCCTGCGAACCAATCGCGTGAATTTTTACACCAGCTGCTTGCAGCGTCTTGATCAGTTTCACAGCGCCCGCGCGTTTAGCGGGATTCTCAAGCGAGTAGTCGTTGTAATACAGCTCTGCATTGGGATCGGCTTCGTGTGCGTACTGAAACGCTTTCACGAGATAGTCTTCGCCAATGATGTTGAACCACTGCGATTTACGAAGCGTACCATCTTCGTTGAGAGCTTCGTTCACAACATCCCAACCTTTGATTCGGCCCTTGTAGCGGCCCACCACAGTCATGATGTGATCCCGCATGCGTCCCAGCAGCGTGTCTCGACTCACCGGTTTGCCAGCGTCGTCCTGAAACACCCATCGCGGAACCTGGCTGTGCCACACCAGCGTATGTCCGATAACAAACATCTTGTTGTTCACACCAAACGCGACGTACTTGTCCGCAGGCGCAAAGTCGTACGTGCCGCGCGTCGGATGGACCTTCTCCCACTTGAGCACGTTCTCGGGAGAGATTGTATTGAACTGTTCCTTGATGAGTGCCGCGCCTTTGATATCGCGCTCCTCAAACTGATCAGAATTGATTGCCGCACCCACCATGAAGTCCTTCGCAAACAATGTCTTGAGTGAGGCAGTTTTCTGCACACTGTTGCTGGATGACTGCGGTTGTTGCGAACCGCGCGCACAGGCCGTGCCAATCGTGACCGACCCAAGAACAAATCCTGCGATCGCTTGACGCGACGCAGCGAATATTTGCATGGTCGCTCCTAAGCGAGTGTGGCGTTGGACGCGCGACGTTCCGCCAACTCATCCTGGATTTGCAGGTTGAGCTTCTTGGTGATCTTGTACGAGAACAGACAGATCACCACGACGACCAGGAAAATTGCGGGGTACACGCTGATGGTCATGCGAATGCCAAGCAACGCGTGCTCGGTCTGCACCGCGTTGGCCACGTAGCCGTAGCCCGACAACAACCAACCGGCAATCGCCCCACCCAGACTCAACCCAGTCTTGAGCGCAAACAGGATTGTCGCAAACACGAGCCCAGTAATTCGCCGACCTGTTTTCCATTCAGCGTAGTCAGCAACATCCGCAAACATCGCCCAGATCAGCGGAATTGTTGGCGCGTATGCCAGCGATCGTGCCCACTCCAATAGGAACGTTGCACCAATGGCATTTGACGGCAGCAGAATGAACGCCGCCATCAACATGGTCGCGAGGGTGAACCCGACAATGGCCACTGCGCGTTTTCCGAATTTCGTGGACAGATAAACTGATGCAATCACGCCCGCGACGGTAACAATCTTGCCCGAAATATTGAACAGGCTGAATCCGACCGACGACAGATTGCTGCGATCTGCGTTCAATACGAGACCCAGCTTGTCAAGCAACGAGTTCCATACGCCACTCGTGTCCGTCATTGCCATTCCGTACTTCTGCAGGAACGTGAACAGCGCATCCTTGTCCACGTAATACTGGAAGTAGTAGAACGTCGTGCCGCCTTGCATTGCCACAAACACAAAGTGCGACAACGTCAGCACGAACATTGCAATCCACGGACCGTTGTCGAGCAAACTCTTGAAGTCTCCCTTCGCGTCCGTCTGTTGCTTCGCCTCTGGAACGATGCGTTCTCTGGTCGTGATAAACGTGATGAGGAAGAACACCACGCACACCACTGCCCAAAGCCCCATCGTCATCTGCCAACCCTTCGCGTTGTTGCCTTGCCCAAATTTCGCAACCAACGGCAGCGTAAACCCGCCAACAATGAGCTGCGCCAGCATTGCGGCCACAAACCGATACGACGACAGCGACGTACGCTCTTTCGAATCGCCCGTCATGACTCCACCCAACGCCGAGTACGGCGTGTTGTTCATGGAGTACAACGTCATGAGCAGGATGTTCGTCAGGCACGCCCAAACAAGTCGGCCCGTTGGTGCGAAATCAGGAACCGTGTACGCAAGCACCATCACAACGCCCCACGGAATTGCCGTCCACAAAATCCAAGGACGAAACTTTCCCCATCGTGTGTTTGTGCGATCCGCCAACACACCCATCATTGGATCAAAAAATGCATCCCACAACCGGCCCACCAGCAACATGGTTCCCGCCGCCGCGGCTCCGATACCGAGTGTGTCAGTATAGAAGTTGAGCTGAAACAAAATCATCGTCATGAAGACGAAGTTCGCGGCGGCATCTCCAAGACTGTATCCAGCCTTTTCGACGAAGGAGAGCTTTCCTGATACCTGAGCCATGCGTTGCCTTGTGTGAGTCGGTCGTGAACAGCGTGTCCGGTGCGTTATCGCGTGACGTTCAACATGACAGTTTGCAAATCGGCGTCCCGCGACGAAGTACCAACCATGATGCGGAATTCGCCGGCCTCAACGACGAAGTCCATGTTGATGTCGTGAAACGCGAGTCGGTCAGGCGTTATGGGGAATTCAATTGTTCGCGTTTCGCCGGGCGCGAGGTCGACCTTGGCGAATCCCTTGAGTTCCTTGACGGGCCGCGTTACCGAACTCACCACATCGCGGACGTACATTTGCACGGTCTCGGTACCGCGACGCTTGCCGGTGTTCCTTACATCGACCAGCACGCTGGTGCTTTCGCTTCGTGAAATCGAATCGTTCGACAAACGAACGTTGCTCAGCGAAAATGTTGTGTAGCTCAGTCCGTAGCCAAACGCGTACAACGGCGTTACGTCATCAAACAGATAGCCACGTCGGGACGACGGTTTGTAATTGTAAAACGCCGGAATATGTCCTACCGAACGCGGCACACTGATCGGCAATTTTCCGCCGGGATTGATGTCACCAAACAACATCTCGGCAACCGCGTGCCCTGTTTCCTGGCCGAGGTACCAGCATTCGACAATGGCGGGCACGTTTTCGGCAACGTAGGTTGCGGCCAGCGGCCGACCATTGAACAACAACGCAACAACGGGCTTGCCCGTGGCCAACATTGCAGCAACGAGATCGTTCTGTCGGCCTATGAGATCCATGCTGGCGCGATCACCCATGTGTTTCAGTGACCATGCTTCGCGCGATGTCTGTTCGTTGTCGCCGATCGCGAGCACAATGACGTCCGCGCCCTTTACCGCTTCTACTGCTTCGGCGATGAGCCGGCGATCAGTCGCTTCATCCGCAGCGACAACTTCGTCCTGCTGCCACGATCCACCAATCGTGATCTGGCAACCTTCGGCGTACACAACCTTCGCGGAGTTGCCTGCGCGTGCCGTGATTCCCGCCAACACCGAAATATCGCGCGCGGGAACTCCGCTGTAGCCACCAAGCAAACTGCGATTCGCGTTGGGACCGACAACCGCAA
>JBDTTO010000208.1:0-6003 GCA_039930585.1 Gemmatimonadaceae bacterium | reverse complement strand
GCGCATCGTTCGGAACGGCAACGGCCAGCGGTAGCGAGCGCGCAATACCAGCGCCCTCCGAATAGAGCTCGCGCGCCAGAACGTCATCCCGGAAAACGCCCCGAAATAAAGTGGGGCGATTGTCTCCGAGCTGTTCCAGCGCCGCGTCATGAGTGTGCACAACGGAGTTTCACCAACACGCACGTGTCTTCACAAGGTTGTTTCGCAAAATCACGTCATGGCAGTGACGCCGTATCGCGCGGGTCCTATCTTGTGCTCACATGTCCGCCGATCCGCTGTCCAATCCCGTGCTGCTCAAGGCCCTCGCCAACCGCGAGGCGTCCACGTTTTGCACGACCATACTTCCAGCCGTGTCCCGCACGTTTGCGTTGGGCATTCGCGTGTTGCCCGGCGATCTGGGGCAAGCGGTGCTGGATGCGTATTTGTTGTGCCGAATTGCCGACACGGTCGAAGATGCGCCAGGATTCGATCCGGATGTGAAAGCGGCACTGTTTGACGATTTTCTCTCGGCGTTCAGCGATCGCGTTGCACTTGATCGTTTCCTGACTGGCGTGCAATCGCTCTCGGGTGATGCAGCGCATCTCATGCTCACGCACAATACGGATCTGGTGTTTGCGCACTTTTCCGCATTACCCGAACGCACGCGCGCTGTTGTACAAAAGTGGGTGCACGAAATGGCGATTGGTATGCGAAAGTTTGTACTGCTGTATCCAAACGGCATTCGCATTCAAACGCTGGATGAATATCGCGAGTACTGTTACTACGTGGCCGGCACGGTCGGTTATATGCTCACCGATTTGTGGTACGAACATTCGTCATTGATTGGCGAGAAACGTTACGAGGTGCTGCGTGAACGCTGTCGCGCATTCGCCGAGGCGTTGCAGACCGTAAATATTTTGAAAGACGTCGCGGTGGATGTCGAGAAGGAAAACTCCATCTACATTCCCGAGGAACTGTTGCGCGCCGAGGGCAGTGCGCAGAGTACGATTCTTTCGCCCGAACTGTTAAACCACAATCGTGCAGCGCTGGCGCAGTTGATTCAAATGGCGTGGCACGATCTGGAAGAGGCGCGAAACTATCTGCTGCTCATTCCGCGTCGTGCGGTGTCAATTCGTTTGTTCTGCATTTTGCCGCTGTTGCTCGCGTATGCGACATTACGCGACCTGGTGCAGAGTACAGCGATGCTGCGCTCGGGCGGTTCGGTAAAAATTTCGCGTCGCGAAGTGAAATCACTGTTAATGACCGGCGCGATGTTGGTGATGAGCAACTGGGGTGTACGCAAACTGGTGGAGCGCGTACGAAAGCGTGCGTTTGAGATTTCGTTCGCCGGATAGTCCGCAGCGCACATTCAACGGTCGCCGGCCTACAAATCCTTTGGCGGCAGTATCCCGCGCAACGGCGTAGTCGCCTCAATCATCGCATCCCGCAACTGCCCGATTAACGTTGGACGCGTAGTCATCGCACCATGCTCCACGTTGTCGAGAAGCTGTTCAAGTTTCTGATGCACGCGATCCAATGCTTTTCGATACTGTCCGCGAATCGCGCGCCAGATGCCGTAGCCTGCGAATGCCTGCAGTCCAGCCAGAATTCCAAGTCCGGGCACAATTGTTGACATCGAGTTTGACGCGGCACCAAGAATAAGAATTGGCACCGAGATCGTCATGAATACGGCAACGTTCGCTCCAACACCCAAACCAAGCATCAGGTTGCGCTGCTGGCGACGCAACTTTGTGAGATCCGCATCAAGCCGCACCACCGCACGTGCCGCATCGATCGTCGTCACCGTTGCGGACACTTCATCGGTGCGCACCAACTCCATGCTGCGCCCGTTCCGCCCCATCGCGTTGTAGATGAAGCTGAGTGGGCCGTTACGCGGACTCCAGCTCAAGCGATTCGGCGAGCGACGATTTGAATCGAGCCCTTCTTCGCGTTTCATCCACGCGTCGATGTTCGCGAGCAACTCTGTTGGCGTGCCCGCCACCGAGCGTTGCGCGGTGACTTGTACGACTCCCAGCCCGTCAAGCAACGCACCTTTATCTTCTTCCGCATACGGCGAACGCGAACGTTCTTCGGCGAGTGCGAGGCGCAGATGTTCGGCAGGAATGCCCACCTCACGACCGATTTCCACCAAGCGCGCTTCGCTGATGCCTTCGGGTGCGTCAGCACTGGCCGATTGCAACTCGGTGGCGCGCGCCAACACGCGTTCGAGCGCGGCACGCGGGATCACGGGGCCTGAATCAGGATCGGTGGGAGTCATGTCAGTAAAACGTAATGCAATCGCCGGAAGTGTCGAATACGTGCCCGGTCAGATTCCGGCGAGCACGATTTCGATTTGTTTTGCCAGCGCGTCGGAGATTGCCGGCGGTACTGGAAACGCTACCTTGAGCGCGGCAACAGCGTTCGTCGCAGGCACCGCTTTGCCTCCCTGCGCCAGATAATACCTCGCGTACGGCTCGGCCAATTCGGGCGCGATTTTTTGCAATAACATCAGACCGCCAAGCACTTGTCCAAACGAGATGTACGTGCCGGCCATGCCGTCGCGCTGTTGTGCGGGTGTGGTGTTGTCGGAAACGACCGTTCCGACAAGGTTTCCCGTGACTTCATGCGCCAACACAAAGATGGATTGCACCGCATCTGCCCGACGTTCGGGAAATGGAACGGCGACCATCGGTTGTCCGGTTGGGCCGACGCCGGTGCGCCCTTCTCCGCCAAGCGGCAGTGAAAGCAACATCTCGCCGTTGCGCTGACTTGTGTTATTCAGAAAGCGATCGAACTTCGGGCGATAGACTTTTTGCCAGAGCGAGTCAACCGCCGCGAGTGTTGCCGCGCGCGCGTTTGACGAACGCACATATTCGGCGTCGTAGAATCGCGACTTTTCGTCAAGCACGCCTGCGAGAAACAGCCGCAACCATTCGCGATCAGCGGCAGTCGGAAACGATTGCGCCAACTGCGATATCACCACACCCGTGTTGCGGTCGGGCGCTTTGCTCGCGTCACCCTGAAATTGTAAAAAGCTTTCAATCGCCTTTTGTAATTCGGCAAAGCTGCCGAACTGCAGCGCAACAAATTGCGCATTGATCAGCCCCGGATTTGAAGCAATGCGGCTGGCCAGCGTTGAGCGATTCGCGTCAAGTGAGCTGAGAATATTGCGCCGGGTTTTTCCGGCCGTGATCGAATCCCGATAGTGGCGTTTGAATAGCGGAATCGCCGCGGTGTCGTTCGAAATTTCCGCAAACGAATGCAACCACAAATCCACATGTTCGGCGCGCTTGACGGCCCAACGCACCTGTGCAGCCGGTGCAGGAGAAGGTGTTGTAGTTGATGGCTGCGTGTTTGGCGTGGCGGTTGTACCACCGCCTGTTGCGCACGCAGCGAGCACTCCGCCAACGGTGAGCGACAAAAGAAGCGCAGACGTGCGCAACGCGACTTTATGTGTGTTCTGGCGGCGCGTGTTCGCGCTCAAGCCATTTTGAACGTGCGGGAGATTGGTAGACATCCCATAAACTACCCCCAACGCGTCAAGCCGGTGCCGCTGCGCTTTCAGTGTTCCCGCCCCAGCTGTCTGCCGAGTCCGTCAAGTCCGTGGTGTCCGACGGCAGTTAATCGGTTAGCGAACTCAACTCACAATCAACCCGTTCGAAGTCGCACCAGCTCCGCCCCAGTCCAAACAGTGACCCACAACCGCCGCCAATCTAAATCGCGATTTGCCCTGTTATCTGCGTAACCGAAACGGGCAGCTCGGGTACGTCCGACCCGCGTCCGCACGTGACACAGAAGCGCCAGTTCACATCAAGCTCTGTGCTGCATGCCGGACACTGGCGCATCGTGAGATTCACTCCGCAGTGCGGGCAGAACGTAAGCTTCCGACTCTCCGGCAACTTGCCGCCGCAAAAACGGCAACCGCAATTGCGAAGCGCAACACCTGGTGTGTGTCGGCGTGGTTCACCCGATGGCACTGGATGTTCTTGTGTCACAGTTGCAGACGTCGTCGATCCATTTGTGTTGGGCGTCGCGAGACGCAACGCATTTGATGCAAACTCCAATCCAATTGCTGTCGCGGCAAATTCCCCGGTTGGCGATTGCACACGATCATTTCCCAACGTGGCGGCCGCTTCGCCAATACGCAGCGTTGTTGCGGACCACGGACGAATGAGTGCCAACGTTGGCGATGGAAGCGAGAGCGCCTGGCGACACGCCAATTGCAAATCCGCATCCGCATTCAGATATCCGCGTTCGCCGGACACCATACGCAACACATTGACTTCCCACGCTTCGGGACCGGTGTTCGACATTTCCCGGCGGGCATCACGAAACGGCAACAACCGCTCCTCAAGATCAGTAAGCGTGAAGTCCTGGTTCAGCAGCTGCGGGTAGTTGTTGCGCACCGTTCGCACCAACCGAAAGGCGAGCCGATCCAGATCGTCCATGTTTCCACAGGTTATCTCTTTTCCAGCACACGCATCTTCGCGTCCACGTCAGCATCCATGTTCTTCTTATTATCGCCACCAATTCGTTCTACTAAACGTTCGGCGATGTGCTGCGTGTTAACCTGGGCGTCCTTCCAGCCATAGCTGTAGCCGATTGCGACGCCGACGGAGAGGATGACGAGATACTTGAACATGAGAGCGGGGATGTGGGGCGCATCGCTGGCGGGGAGCGATTGGGCGTAAGCCTACACATTCCGACTACCCAGTCATTGCCCGGGTAACGCCGCCGCTGGCTCGAACCGTTCCGCGGTGGGAAAGGGATCGATCGGGGCGGGGGCCTTCTTCGACTTTGCCGATTGGGCGGCCCACCACGTCTCAAACGCAGACGGAATGAGCCCCGTGCTCCGGTTCTGGTCGGCGGCCGCGCGGGTCGCGAGGTGGTTGGCGTACTCATTTTGCGGATGGCCGGCGTGCCCCCGCACCCAGCGCCACTGGCATTGGTGTTTCTCGATCGCCTCGACCGCGCTTTGCCACAGCTCGACATTTTCAACAGCGCCTTCTTTCCGCCGCCACCCGCGCGCAATCCAGCTGCGCACCCACGACGTCATGCCATCAACGATGTAGCGGGAGTCGGTGGTGAATTGCACCGACAACGAATTGCCTTTGCGCGACAAGGCTTCGAACGTGTCGATCACCGAACGCAATGCCATCTGATTGTTGGTGGTGTCGCGTTCAGAATCCCACAAATCGAATCGCGTGATGACGTCGTTTTTCGAACGGTACTCAATCAGCGCACCAAACCCGCCTGGTGTTGCGCCCGATTTTCCGTTGCCCAAACACGATTCATCTGCATAGACCGCAACCAGCGGATACCGCGCGCTCAACGCACATCCTCAATACCGTCCACTTCATCAAGCCACAAACGCAAAGGTGCGCCCGTGGCCGGATGGCGTGTATCAAGGCATTCACGACGATTCACCACACGCAGTGCGAGCGGGATGATCAGATATTCAGTGCCACGTCGCCAAATGCTGAGGCGACGTTTTTTCACGATCGCGTCCTCAATGCTGTCATACTGCTTCACCGTCAACTGCGCCATGTTACCGTCCCCACGCCGCGCAGACGCGCTCTAGCACGGCGGTTGCGTGCTGAATGTCGTCCAGCGTCACCCATTCTTCTGCCGAATGTGCGAGTCCAATGTCGCCCGGACCAAAACACAGCGCCGGAATTCCGGCCTCGTTGAACAATGCTGCGTCGGTCCAGCACGAAAGTCCTTCAACAGGTGCGGGCAATGATTCCTTTTGTAAAGCGCTGACAACGGCTTGCGTAAGTGGCGCATCAATCGCGAGATCGCTGGCCGGTTGATACAACTCGAGCGTGACTTCAGCGCGAAACGACGCACGGTCGCGACCAATCTCCGCACATAACGCTTCAAACTCTGCTTTCACACTCTCGCCCGTTTCGCCGGGAACGGTGCGCCGTTCAATCGTCAGGGAGCAGTGCTCCGGATACGTCGACCAACCGGTCCCACCGTTGATAATCGACGCATGCATGGATGGACGTCCCAGCAAACTGT
>JBDTTO010000207.1:0-6008 GCA_039930585.1 Gemmatimonadaceae bacterium | reverse complement strand
CGTCGCGGTGTCGTGTCCGCGTTCCTGTTGATTGACGAACATCTCTATTCATTTTTTTCGGTTACTGCGCGTGGGCGTTTCAAGCGGAGCGCTGACTAACGATTAGTTGATAAAAAGCCAGCGGCGTAAGTTGAAACTCGCGCCGCTAATCCACCGGTTGCAATGCAGCTGTCCGGAAAGTCCGTCGAGTCCGTTGTGTCCGAGGCGGTTAGTCAGTTAACGGTCTCAGTCTATGCACGGTACCAAGGCAACCCGCACATCCGCGGTCCAAAACGTCCGCACCTACAGTACGCCACCAACACCAAACGCAAACTTCCAATTTGCTTTGTGATCAACGGGCCGGGATACACCGAGACTGAATGCGCCACCAAAGAAGCGTACGCGCGCATCAAATGTTCCGCGCCAGCCTTCAGTGGTTTTCCATTCCAATTGACTGAGCTGCGCTTTAGTTGTGGCGCTGGCTGATGTCACGCCGCCAAACAAACCAACTTGCAGTTGCGGACCAATTGCGGGCAGCGTGAGGTGGCCAACTCGAATGGGCGCTTCAAGCATTGGCAACAGAAAACCAATGGTGCCTCGCGCCAGCATCGCCTGATCACCGGCAAACTCCTTGTACTCGTAACCCGGCAAACCCTCAGCGCCGCCAACTTCGAGCAGCTGCTGCACAGGCAACTTGTCGCCGTTCACAATCGATCCATCAGCACGCGCCGCAAAAATGAAACGGCCAATCATCTGCTGGCCAAACGTCTGCACCAATGAACGCTGCCAATCGAGATCGCCCGCACCACGCTCATACGAAACACTCGCACCCAATCCCGATGACAAGGGACTCGTAATGATGTTGCGGCCAATATCAAATTGCGCACGACTTCGCGTGTAGGATCCAGGCGTTACCGGACGATTGGCGAGAAAGTCTCCGCCAAACAATCCATGCTTTAATTGCGTGGTGAAATCGCGATCATTACCGCGCGCCAATTCAACACGAAGCGCCGACGAATGTTTGATGCCGAATTCGCGCATCACACCCACCGACGCTACTCGGCGATCAACCCAATCGTAGTTCTCTGTTCCAAACAAACTGGCAATCAGATTTCCACCGCCACCACCCAGCGCCAACTGAAAGTCATTGGTCGAGGCGAGCTGTCGTTCAGCACGCGCATTTATCACGAAGGGTCCGCGAACAAGCGCGGCTTCGGCGCCACCCTTGGCCGTGTTCGCGGACGTCGCCCATCCGCCAAACATGCGCACCGACAAACCCGGCGCCGCTTCGCGGAAATCGATCAGGCCAGCGGCGCCAACAAACACACCTTCAACGCGATTGACGCGAATCATGTCCGAAAATCCGCGCGCCTGAAAACGAAACTGCGCACTGCCACTCGGCCGGAATTCAGGGGGAGCGACATCGTCGAAATCGCGCGCGCTGCCGTTTGCTGTGAGGGCGCCCAGGTCGTTGCCCCACGAACCCCAGTTACTGATCGAGTCGCTGCCCGTGAGTTTGACCGTGTACTTCGGTTCGCCCAACGTGTCTCCGGGAGCGAGCGCCAGCGTGGAATCGCGCAGATTGAGTTCCATCTCACGCCAGACTGACTGCACGCGAATCGTGGCGCGCGCTTCGGTGAAGCTGGTCATCGCCTGGTATTCGAGACGCTGGCGAAACGGCAGCCAGAATTTTCCCTTCTGGTAGCTGTTCTCGAAATCGATATAGCCCACTTCCTGAACGCGACCAACAAATCGCACGAGGCGCGAGGCTGGCGATTGCTTGACCGGCCCCACGCGGATCCGACCGCGCAGTCGAATTATCTGGCCATCCGTTGCGTCGATATAGACGTCACCCGCAAACAGCATCAACCGTTTGGTGTTCTCGACGATCGGTTCAACCATGATCCGAACGACCGGCACTTTTCGCGTGCCGATGTTCATCGTGGTAAGCGTGTCGCCACCAGAAAAGCGATAGAACTGGGCGCGATCTTCGGCAAATGGATGCACCGCCGGCATCGATCGGCGAATCGTATCGGCCGACATCAGCGATGGTGCGCCCCCGAACAACAGTGCGAGGCGATTGCCGTACAGCGCCGGCGCAGTCCACGGTTTCGGCAGAATATTCTGCGCCGAAATAGACGGACCCAATAACCGGGCGCGATATCCAACCTGCTGCTGCGTAAAAGTGCCTGACCGATCCCACGTCGCGCGCAGAACAAACTGCTCGATTTGCGCAGCGGCCTCGGTCGTAGCGGCGGCCGTTCCGGCAACTGCCCCATCGGGTCCGCCCGGCGTGTTCACCAGCAGCGAAGCCTCGCTCTCAATGAGCGCCGAGTAACCCATCAACGACTGGGGCACATGGCGATTCGCCTTGGATGCCATCTCGATCATCTTCGCCAGCGCCGCCGAACTGTACGTCGAATCGGGAACGACGGCAGAAAGCTGGGCGACAAATAGCAGGGCGGTGGCAATCATCAATGGAGTCGGGTCGCGGTGCTGTAGATGTTACCGTGGCGGCGCAGCGGGAGATTTGCGGGCCGCTTTTCACTTGCAGCGATTTTCAAGCGCGACGTGTCGAACGACGCGCGTTTTGACTGGGCGGGCTCAATATGACAGGGAGACACGTCGCAAGTAACAAACCCTGCCATTCGGGGGACGACAGACGGGGTGGTTCACGAGCCCTTTCCTGTGTGACGTTGGACGTACTATATGTCTAAGATGAAATCGGTGCTTCTGATTCAGTACTCGCAGAGCGGGCAACTCACGGATGTCGCGCGCTCCGTCGTGGCGCCCCTGATGGCCGACCCCAATATCGAAGTGACGGTGGAAACGCTCCGGCCCAAAGTGCCGTTTCCGTTTCCATGGCCGTTTTTGCAGTTCTTCGACACGTTCCCGTCGTCGGTGTACATGGACGGCTGTGAGCTCGAACCGCTGCAGGTTGATATCAACAAGAAGTTCGATCTCGTGATTCTGGCGTATCAGGTGTGGTTTTTGTCGCCGTCAATTCCGGTTACGGGATTTCTAAAAAGCGAAGCAGGACACACGCTGTTGCGCGACAAGCCTGTCGTCACGTTGATCGCCTGTCGCGACATGTGGTTGATGGCGCAGGAACAGGTGAAGGCGTTGCTCGAGAAAGCGGGCGCGAAACTGGTTGGCAACATCGCGCTGGTTGATGAAGCGGGAACCGCCGGCAGTTTCTTTGCAACGCCCGCTTGGGTGATGAGCGGCAACAAAGGACCGCATCTTTTCGGATTGATTCCGCGCGCTGGTGTAAAACCGGAACAGATCACGGCCTCCGTCCGGTTTGGTGATCGCATGGCTGATGTGCTTCGGCGCGACGGTGCGATTGACGAACATTTGCTGCAGGGTCTTGGTGCCGTACGCATCAACGAGAAGCTGATCGCGAGCGAAAAAACCGCGCGACGCAGCTTTCTGATCTGGGGCAAACTGTTTCGGAGCCTTGGCCCGACAGGCGCGATGGCGCGCAAGCCTGTGATAATTTTCTACTTCGTATTCTTGTTCACGTTGATCGTGACGTTTATTCCGATCAGCATTCTGATCAAGAAGCTGCTGGCTCCGTTTGCCAAAGCGCACGTGGCGTCGCAGAAAGCCTATTTCGCGTACCCTTCAGGTGAGTGAGCAACACGCAGCAATGAGTGGACGGGCCTTTATCACTGCAGTCGGCGCATTTCTCCCAGGTGAGCCGGTCAGCAACGCAGATCTCGAAACAACGTTGGGGTTGGTAAACGGCAAAGCCTCGCGTTCGATGGGCCCCGTGCTGCGATCGAACGGAATTACTTCCCGTTACTACGCGATTGATCGCGAAACTGGATTGCCCAGCTACAGCAGTGCAGCGATGGCGGCGGAAGCGGTGCGCCAATTGGCGACAGATGTATTCTCGCTTGATGACGTTGACTGCCTGGCCTGCGGCACAAGTTTGCCCGAGCAGATTCTGCCCAACATTGGCAGCATGGTTCACGCCGAACTCGCGCTCAAACCAATCGAAGTGATGGCAACTTCGGGCGTGTGTTTGAGCGGAGTTGCCGCCATGAAATACGCGATGATGGGCGTCAAGAGCGGCGAATTTCAGCACGCAGTTGCGGCAGCGTCCGAGCGCGCGTCGGGTGCGTTGCGCGGACGTTTCTTCAACAGCGATTCCGATGCGGCGCCCAGCGAATTTGTAAAACGTCCATCGCTCGCGTTCGAAAAAGATTTTCTGCGCTTCATGTTGTCCGACGGCGCTGGCGCGGTACTCATCGAACCCGAGCCCGCGAAGAGCGGACTGTCGCTTCGCATGGAGTGGATTGTTGGTCGCTCGTACGCGAACGAGATGGACACGTGTATGTATGCGGGCGCCGAAAAAATGCCGGACGGTTCGCTCAAGAGCTGGATGGACTACGAACCCGAGCAGTGGCTCACCAATTCGGTGTTCGCCATCAAGCAGGACGCAAAACAGTTGAACGAACACATCATCAGGTACACAGTCGAATACGGATTGCAGGAAGTTGTGCGTACAAAGCAACTGGATCCGAACAGCATCACCTGGTTTTTGCCGCACTACAGCAGCATGTACTTTCGCGATAAAGTTGCGGCAGGAATGGAGCGTGTTGGATTTGCTATTCCGCAGGAGCGCTGGTTTTCGAATCTCACCACAAAGGGCAATACGGGATCGGCCAGCATCTACATCATGCTGGAAGAACTATTCCATTCCGGCAAGCTGAACATCGGCGATCGTTTGTTGTGTTACGTCCCCGAGAGCGGGCGATTCTCCACGGGATTTATTCTGCTCACTGTGTGCGGACCTGACGAACAATCGGTCAACGCGGCGTGAAAGAAAACGAAGTTCCCCAGTTCGAAACGAAAGCCATGAACGGCGAAGGCAAAGCGTTGTACGCGCTTGATGCCAAGGGGAACTACACCGTTGTGCGATCGGCTGGTTGGGAAGCGGAGGATATTGTGCTCGAGCAGGCGATTGCCGAATGCGAACGTCTCGCTTCCGAAGCGTTTGCACGAGCGAAACGTGGTGAGTCCGCGCCACTCGAGTATCACATGTACAAGAAACGCATGGACGTGCTGGTGCTCTCGCAGAGCACGGGATATTTCCAGTGGCGCGTCAAACGACATCTGCGCGCGGATGTGTTTCCGAAACTGTCAGCGGACATTCGCGCACGATATTCCGACGCGCTGGGAATTCCGGTGGATCAACTCGCACTGTTGCCTGCGAATCCATGACGGTCTCGCTCGCCGAACCAACCATCCCGTTCGAACACAAACAAACGGCACACTGCGAAAGCGGCGTGATGTCGGCGCTGCTGCGCGAACGTGGCACGACGCTAAGTGAAGCGATGGTGTTTGGTATCGGCGCCGGAATCACCTTTGCATACTTGCCATTCGTGAAGCTGGGTGGATTACCGCTCATTTCATATCGCATGCCGCCCAAAAGCATCATGCGCGGCGTCAGCAAACGCCTGGGCATCAAGATGCAGTACGACACATTCAAGAGTGTCGATGCGGGAATGCGCGCGCTGGACGAAAAACTTGCGGCCGGTCGCGTCGTTGGATTGCAGACGTCGGTATTCTGGTTGCCGTATTTTCCGCCCGACATGCGCTTTCATTTCAACGCGCACAATCTGGTTGTCTACGAAAAACGCGGCGACACGTACCTGATCAGCGATCCGGTGTTCGAACATCCGGTTGAATGTGATGCGGAATCACTGGCGAAGGCGCGCTTCGTTCGTGGTGCGTTGGCACCAAACGGATTGATGTATTATCCGAACGAAATTCCGGCGCGCGTTGATCTCTCGCCTGCGATCAGGAACGCGATCAAGTTCACAACAGGCATGATGCTGCACACGCCAGTGCCAATCATCGGCATTCGCGGCATTCGCCTGGTTGCGCGCAAGATTCGAAAACTTGATCCGGCCAATGCGAAGCGAAACAAACTTCTGCTCGGCCACATTGTGCGCATGCAGGAGGAAATCGGAACCGGCGGTGCTGGATTTCGATTTCTGTACTCCGCATTCCTGCAG
>JBDTTO010000206.1:0-6011 GCA_039930585.1 Gemmatimonadaceae bacterium | reverse complement strand
TTGTCCGATACCACCAAGCCACACCGCACGAAAAAAACGCTCGGCTGCCGGCATTCTAAGTGGACTCTTGAACAAGAGCACCAAACCGACGCCCACGTAGAACAGACTCATCACAATGAGGACGGTTCCCCACGGCCCGGTGTGGTAATAGCCGGGCCGAACCAGTTCGCGAAAACCGAGAGCCAGTTTGAAACTCGCCGCGGCACCGACCAGCATCGCGAACCCAATCGCAACAGTTCGACGACGCGTGCGCACTACCACTGGATCAGCTCGTAATTCGCCGCGACGCGCTTCACGCTCATCCAGCACGCGGGCCAGCCCCACGGAAATGTCACTGGCGGAAAATCCAGAAACGGCCAGACGCTCTGCCTCTCGCAATGTCTGTATCGCGCGCGTTACTACAATCGCGAAAAATGTCACCAGCACCAACATCGAATCATCATTGCCCTCGGAGAAATCCGAAGAGCGCCAGATGTAAATCACAGAAAACACAAACGCCAGAACGATGGAACTGAGCGTGCTGGCTTCCTGTTGAAACAAACGAATCGGCAGCGGCACATCGGCCGTTATCAGTTGCGAATTATCCAACGCATCAACCAATCCTTCCGCCGTGTCAAAACGTTCGGATGGATTTTTCATGACGCATCGATCAATCGCGACCGCCAACGCGTTCGGCAAATCAGGACGAACCGTATTCACCGGTGGCAGCGACTCGGTCAACTGCTTCACCAACACCCTCTGCGTCGTCTCGGCGGAGAACGCAATTTGCCCGGTCACCGCAAACATGATCGTCAAGCCGAGCGAATACAGATCGCTGCGGCCATCTACATCATCACCGCTTGCCTGTTCAGGACTCATGTACTCGGGAGTGCCGACAACTTCGCCAACGCGCGTTAATCCAGCAGCCGCAGCCGGAGCATTTGACTTCGCACGCGCAATTCCAAAATCCATCACGAGCGCACGGCCACTCGCGCGATCAATCATGATGTTGTCGGGTTTGATATCGCGATGCACAATGCCGCGACCATGTGCATACGCGAGCGCGTACGCGACATCCTGCATCAGCTTGACCGTTTCCCGCACCGTCAGCGGCCCCGCGCGACTCACGCGCTCCATCAGACTTTCGCCTTCGACATACCCCATCGCGTACGCGAGAAGATTATCACTCTCCTCAACCGCATACACGGGCACAATATTGGGATGCGAAAATCCGGCCGCCGTTCGGGTCTCGCGCAGAAACCGATCGCGCAACATTGGCTGCACCGCAAATTCCGGCGGCAACACCTTCAATGCGACGTGTCGATCCAGTTTTATATCACGAGCCAGATACACCGCACCCATTCCACCACGACCAAGTTCGCGCTCGATCACATAGCGATCGGCGAGCCAGGTTCGGAGGCTTTGCAGAGACTCTTGCGATGACATCGGAAGGGTGGCGGTCACGCGATCAATGTACGGCTCAAGCCCCGTAACCGCGAGATTTACCGTTTGACGCTCGGGCCTTGATCGTATTCGCGTACAAGTTTCGGCGGCGCATTCTCGCGCCAGGCCGATTCCACCAGCTCCTTCAACTGTTTCTTGTTTGCCGTCTTGAGACGGACGAGGACCATCGGCCAGTCCCGATAGTGATCCGTCAGAAAGAAGATTTCAGGATGTTCGTGTAACAGGAGGTCACGAACAACGAATGACATTTTCAGCACGATCGTCTCGTCGTCTTCCTTCAATCGCACAATGAGTTTGCCTTTCACTTTGATTGCGCGCGTGCCGTAACTCATACCCTCTTCAATGCCGGGCAACAATTCGCACATTGCCAGTACATCGTCAAAGGTCAGGGCGGCGCGCGCCATCGTCTAATTCTCGCGTATCATCGCGACGTACTCAGCTCTGAATCTGTTCGGTTGCGTATGACTCAAGATATCCGCAACGCTCGCAGCGGTATGTCATCACCTTGTACGACTCATGCCCTTTCGTCTTGATTCCCGTCCAGAAACTTTTTTCGGGCATTCCCTCAACCCATTGCGGCACCATTCCAATGTTGTAGTCAGCGCGATCAAGCACCAAACCGATACTCATGGGACCTTTGCAGCGAAGGCATTCGGACGGAGACGGCATCATGAACTCCAGGACGAGGCAGGATAGGCTAACAACAATACCGACGCGATGAATCCGTACAAATATTGTTCGGAGTCACCGCGTCGGGAACACTGTCCTGCGGAAATAGCAACTACTTAGCCGAAGTGCACTTGCCCTCGATTTCCATGGCGTCCAGCATCATGCGGCCGGTTGGCGCGGGGGACGCTGTCACCGTAGTTTCGTCCGGCCTGATGTACCGCGTCCACAAATCAAATGTGTTGTCGGTTGTATCAATGGCCGCCGTTATTGCGGCGCGATAATAGTTGCCACCCGTAAACTGTCGCGTGGCCAGCAGTCGCCCGGGGCGACGAAACGACGGGTCAACCTGATAGCCTTTCGTCACCAGTTCCAGTTCCGCGCATTTCATCCGCGGATCATCAAGCGCGGCCCTCGCGCCCGCTCGTCCGCTCGATGAAGCACAACCAACGGCGCCAGCAACCAACAACGCGCCCGCGATCAACGTTGAAAATCGATACATGACAAAATCCCCCGTCGCGCCAATCCAACGCGCGGCAAAGAAGTGTTTGTTGTGGCCAGAAATCCAAGAGGCCAACCGCGTGTTGGGCGATTGACCCCTTGTTATACCGTCGGAACGACCGGGAGTTTTGTCTTTGTGATCTGGGAGCGATTTGGATCTCTTTGTACCCTTTATTTGAATCGCATTCCGTTGGGCGCTACGGTGCCCTTCGTGGGAACAATTGGCGGTTTTGGCGCAACCTTTTGCGGTGGTTGAGCGGCACGATTCGATCCCGGACGATTGGAGGGCGCCCGTCGCGCGTTTTCGTCGCGTGGTGCACCTGAATTCGTCGACGCCGGTGCGCGTGGTGCGCCCGCTGCGGCAGGATCCTTGCGCATGGTCAGTGCAATGCGACCGCGCGCCAGATCAACGCTCTGCACGGTGACCTTCACGCGCATGCCAACACTCACCACTTCGTTGGGATCGCGAATGTAGCGGTCTGCAATCTGACTGACGTGCACGAGTCCGTCCTGGTGGACGCCGACGTCAACAAAACATCCAAAGGCGACGATGTTCGTCACGACACCCTCCAATACCATGCCAGGTTGCAGATCGGATGGCTTCGTGAGATCGTCACGAAATGCGGGGGGCTCAAACGCTGCGCGCGGATCGCGTCCCGGCTTTTTCAGTTCGCCCAGGATATCGCGCAATGTTGGCAAACCGACGTCGGCGCTGACGTATTTCGTTGGTTCGAGTTTTTCGACCAACGCGTCGTTGCCAATCAGTGATGCAACATCCACCTCAAGATCCGTTGCCATGCGCTGCACCAACGCGTAACGCTCCGGATGTACGCCGCTCGCATCAAGCGGATGTGTGCCGCCACGCACGCGCAGGAATCCGGCGGCTTGTTCGAATGCTTTTGCGCCCAATCGTGGTACGTCTTTCAGCGCTGCGCGCGAAGCGAGGCGGCCACGTTCGTCACGCAGTGTCACGATGGATTGCGCGAGTCCCGGTCCAATACCGGCCACATAACTCAACAACGCGACGGAAGCCGTATTCACTTCCACACCAACGCGATTCACGCAACTCTCAACGATTTCGTCAAGGCGACCCTTCAATCGCGTTTGCTGCACATCGTGCTGATACTGTCCAACACCAATCGACTTCGGATCGATCTTCACCAATTCGGCGAGGGGATCCTGAAGCCGACGCGCGATTGACACGGCGCCGCGCAACGACACATCCAGCTCCGGAAATTCAGCACGCGCAAGATCCGACGCCGAATAAACAGAAGCACCGGCTTCGTTCACGACAACAACTTGCGGTACATCGCCCTTCATATCGCGAAGCACAGCGCGCGCGAGTGTTTCCGTTTCGCGACTCGCCGTTCCGTTGCCGATGGCAATCAATTCCGGCGAATACTTCGCCACCATCTGACGCAATGTTTCCGAGAATCGATCTTCCTGATGCAGATATTGCGTATCGGTGTGAAGCAGTGCGCCGGTGTTGCTTACGACTGCAATCTTGACGCCCGTTCTGAATCCCGGATCGAGTCCGATGACACGTTTCTCACCGGCGGGTGCAGAAAGCAACAACTGTTCGAGGTTGCGTCCAAAGATGATGATCGCTTCGTCATCTGCGCGCGTTTTGAGTTCAACACGCAACTCAACTTCAATCGCCATCGAGATGATGCGCTTGTACGCATCGGCTGCCGCGACTGTGAGTTGCTGCACAGCCTTGCGATCACCAACCGTTTCGCGCGCCAACCGCGCATTGATTTCATCAACCGGCGCCTCAACTCGCCACTGCAGCTGCCCTTCCGTCTCACCTCGGCGAATTGCCAGCATGCGATGACTCGGAATCGTCGTAATCGCCTCGCTGTACTCGAAGTAATCCTTGAACTTCGAATCTTCGGTCGCCTTTTCCTTGATGACCGCGCTTTTTACCTGTCCCTTTGCACGCGTCGTTTCGCGAATCCATCCACGTATTGTCGCATCTTCGGATACCTGTTCGGCAATGATATCGCGCGCGCCTTGCATGGCTGCGTCAACCGACGGCACTTCTTTCTCTTCGCTCACGAGTGTCGCGGCCAGCGCGAGCGCGCCTGCGTCATCCAGCGAGCTGTCCCACATTCCCTCGGCCAACGGACCAAGTCCGCGCTCGCGCGCAATCATGGCGCGCGTACGACGCTTCGGCTTGAATGGGAGATACAGATCTTCGATGCTTTGCTTGGTTTCGGCGGCGAGAATTGACGCGCGCAGCGCATCAGTCATTTTGCCTTGCTCCTCGATGCTCTTGAGCACCGCGGTCCGGCGTTCTTCCATTTCGCCAATGTATTCGGCGCGATCACGCACATCGCGCAACTGTACTTCGTCCAACCCTCCCGTTGCTTCCTTTCGGTAGCGGGCGATAAACGGAAGGGTGGACCCTTCGGCAAAAAGTGCGAGTGTGCTTTGCACACTGGCGGCGGCAATCGCGAGTTCTTTCGCGACGCGCTGGATCAGTTCAGGCGAGTATGACATGGAGCCGCAACTTCACCGGCTCCAATGTCATTCGCAAGCGCTTGACTTTGTGCTACTGGATAGCAGCGCCTTTTCGTGTTTGCGGCAATCCCTCGGCCATCCACTTGGGCATTGGTGCGCCCTTCAGATAGTGGTCGAAGTATTGCTTCATGCGAATCTGGAAATCTTTCTGGTTTTCCTTCTTGCCCAGATGATGTGGTTCATCAGGGTACGAAAGAAAGATCACCTGTTTGCCGTTGCGCCGAGCGGCGTTGAAGAACTCGAGCCCCTGCACCCAGTCAACCGCGCCGTCGGCCGTGCCCTGCAGAATCATGAACGGCGTTTGGATCTTCTGCACGTTATGCACAGGCGATTGGCTTTCGTACAACTCGTGCGAATTCCACGGCGTGACGTTTTCGCCCATGCGCACCTGACCGATTTCCATGATGCCTTGTTGCACAGTTCCCGTTTGCTTGTACAGTTGATCGTAAAAGCTTACGAGATCTGCCGGTGGTGCACCCGTTACAACCGCCGCGAACATGTCCGTTTGCGTAACGATGAACGACGATTGGTATCCGCCCCAACTATGTCCTTGCAACCCGATGTGCTTGGGATCGGCGTAGCCAAGTTCGATCACCTTGCGCACGGCGCTGGTCACGCAATCGACTGCGGACGTTCCGGGCTTGCCAATTTCGTAGGTCACATCTGGCTGCAGCACCAGATATCCATTGCTTGAATACGTCGAAATGTGGGGACGATCATCGTACACTGGTGTCGCAAACTGATGATGCGTGTTGGACATCTTTTCGTAAAAATACACCAACATCGGATACTTCTTGCCTTTTTCATAGCCGGCCGGAAGCGTGAGTGTACCCTGCAGCCGCTCGCCTTTGCTGTTCTTGTAGTCGATTAGTTTCTTG
>JBDTTO010000205.1:0-6021 GCA_039930585.1 Gemmatimonadaceae bacterium | reverse complement strand
AGAGTATTGCGCAGGATTTGCGATTTGTCGTGCGGAGTTTGCGACGATCGCCGATCTTCACCGCGACAGTCGTTATCACGATGGCGCTTGGACTTGGCGCGAATGCCGCGATCTTTTCCGTGCTCGATCGGTTGTACGTGCAGACGCCAGCGGGAATGAGCGGCACGGAACACGTTCGTCGTATCTATCAGCATCGAAAGACCACGCGTCAGGAATACATCCGGGCGCAGTTCAGTTACCCGGCGTTGCGCGAACTGCGCGCGATAGCGCCCGCAGGAATCGACATCGCGTCATTCTCGAGCGATCGATCGCGGCTCGGCAACACAATGGACGCGTCTGAAATTGGCGTGACGTATACCGAAGGCAATTACTTCAGTGTCGCGGGCGTTCATGCGTCGCTGGGTCGTTTGTTCTCGGACGAAGAGCGACGCGTGGACGGCACCACCATGGTGGCGGTGCTGAGCCATGATTTGTGGATGCGGAAGTTTGGTGGCGACTCGAGCGTGATTGGTCGGGAGATCGATCTCGGGTCGCACCGGCACATCGTGATCGGAGTTGCTTCGGAAAATTTCCGCGGCACGGAACTCAATGCAACCGATGTGTTTGTTCCGCTCAACACGCAGGGCACGTTGCGTGATCGCAAGGTCGACTGGTACGATCGAAATGATCTGATCTTTCTGCGCCCGCTGGCGCGCCTGCACGACGAAAGCGGCGTGAGTGTGTTTAACAGCCGTGCGACACAAGCGCTTCGCCAGACATCCCAATATCCAGACTCAACGTCAAACACGTACTTCGCTCCGTTAATCGAGGCGCGTGCGGGTGAGGACAACAAACAGGAAGTCGCGATCTCCACACGTTTGACTGGAGTGGCGGCCGTCATTCTGCTGATTGCGTGCGCGAACGTGATCAACCTGCTGCTTGCGCGCGCCGCAGGACGGCGCCGCGAAATAGCGTTGCGTCTCGCACTGGGAATTTCTCGTCAGCGGCTGCTCGGTCAACTACTCGTCGAGAGCACAGTACTCGCCGCGATCTCCGCGGTTGCGGCGTTGGCGGTGGCGTGGCCAAGCGCGACGATGTTGCGCAACTTGCTGCTGCCAAACGTACATTGGGCGGGCGCTGCAATTGATTTTCGCGTCGCGCTTTTCACGGCCATGCTTGCGTTGATCGCAGGGTTCGTGGCCGGACTCGTTCCCGCGTTGCAAGCGACGAAGCCAGAACTTTCCAGTGCGCTGAAGAGTTCAGTGCGCGATGGTGGCCAGCGAAGTTCTGCACTTCGTTCGTCACTCATCATTGCGCAAGCGGCGCTTTCGGTTGTTCTGCTGGCCGGTGCTGGTCTGTTCGTTCGAAGCCTGAATGGAGTCGAAGCCATCGACATCGGCTACGAAGCAAATCGTCTCGTGTACGCTACACCGCTGTACGACCAGGAGCTCGGAAATCGGCGTACCGCCATTCAGGAAGGGCTGCCGCTTGCACTGGAGCGCATTCGAAAACTGCCAGGCGTGGAGAGCGTTGCGCTGTCGCGATTCATCCCGATGGGCGGCATGAGTTGGACGGATATTTTTCTACCGGGTCGAGATTCGTTGCCGCCAGCAAACGGCGTTGAGCGAATCATGTCTGCAGTGTCGCCGGAATTTTTCACCACGGTTGGCATGAAGGTTTTGCGCGGGCGTGCATTTACTGAAGCAGATCGACCTGGCGGCGAGCTAGTTATTGCGATGAACGAATTGATGGCGAAAAATTTGTGGCCCGGCGAAGATCCGTTGACGAAGTGCGTCATTGTACACCAGCGCACCGACCCCTGTCGTCGCGTGGTGGCAATTGTTTCGCAGGCGCACTTCAATGCGGTGATCGAAGTGCCCAGCATGTTGTACTACCTTCCGCTTGGGCAATCCGGCAAGGATGGCACGGCGGGAGGTGCAAATGCCATTGTTGTGCGCACTGCGCCAGGCAAGTCAGCCGCAATTGGCGCAACGGTGTCGACTGAACTTGTCGCGAGCCTCGGCCCGTGGGCACGTGCAACTTCCAAGACAATGGAGGAAGTTGTTGCACCACAGCTCCGCCCTTGGCGTGTCGGCGCAAAACTGTTTACCGCCGCAGGATTGCTTGCCTTGCTGGTTGCGGCCATTGGCGTGTACAGCAGCATTGCCTACACTATCAGTCAACGCACGCGTGAAATGGGGGTGCGTGTTGCGCTCGGCGCGAGTTCTGCAAACATCGTGCGATTGGTGGTTACCGAAGGCGTGCGCGTTGTCGCTGTCGGTGTTTTATTGGGACTGATGATCGCATTGGCGTTAGGTTCGCTGGTGGCATCGTTGTTGTACGAGACGTCGCCGCGTGATCCGGTGGTGTTGTTTGTGTCGGTTGCGACGCTGTTGATTGTCGCGGCAGCTGCGTGTTCAATTCCGGCGTGGCGTGCGGCGCGTGTGGATCCGCTGAGGGCGCTGGCCGCGGAGTGACGCCGTGACGGGTTGGTGGGGCCGACCCACTGGATGCGATGCGTGCGGAATGATCATGAAACCTGGAGAACAAATGCACGGTGCTATTCGCAGTCTTGCGGTCGGATGTCTGATTGCGGCTACCGTCGCGACTGATGTACTCGCACAACCAAAAGTTGCGGAGTGGAAACTCACGCCCACCTTTGTGGTTGGTGACGGCGCAAACGACATCGTCCTCGAACGCGTCAACTCGGTGCAACTACACAAAACCGGACGACTGTTAATCGCTGATGGTGGTGCGAAAACGATTTTCGTTGTCGACTCAAGTGGGAAGGCGTTACCGCAAATTGGCCGCACTGGTGCAGGGCCAGCGGAATACCGCACACCTTATGCATTGGCAACGATTGGGGATACGATCGCCGTACTTGATCCCAGCAACGCGCGCATCGGGTTATTCAACAGCAAAGGTGAATGGCAGGGTCAGTGGATTTCGCCACAAATCACCGGCAGTGACGTACGATTGTTTCGCATGCCCGGTGCGCAATTCTACAATTACGGAACGCGACGGGATGGCGATCGCTCAAGCACGACGTTTGTCCGCTACGACAGCAAAGGCGCGCGCGACACAGTTGTGCCGCCGCCAATGCCTTCATCGGAGCTTGGTGTTGTGTGTCGCATGACAAACGCCATATCATTTTTCAATTCAGTGTTTGAACCTCGCCGCATTCGGGTTCCGGCGCCGGGCAACTCATTTCTTGATGCAACCACTGACAATTACAAGGTCGTGCAGAACGCATCTGGCGGGGCACCTATCGCAACTTTTATTGGCACTGCGCCTCGTCTGCCAATTTCAGACACCGAATGGGAAGCCTCGATCAAGGGGTGGACGAAGTTCCAGAAAGAAAACACGACGAGTGGTTGTAACCACAGTACAATCACGCGTCCGGCAACCAAACCGGCCATGCGCGCAATGTGGTGGGACGATTCAGGACGACTGTGGATCGAGCGTTACGCTGCCAAAGGATTCGCGTTTGACATCTTCAACGCGAAAGGCGTTCAGGTCGCAACAATCCCCGCACCGGAGCGTGAAGCTGGAGTTGAGCCTACGGTTGTCGGAAACCGCATGGCACTGCTGGCACTGAACGCGGACGGAGCGCAGGTTGTGCGTGTTTATCGATTTGGCGCTGGCAAGTAGCCGCTAGGAGAGCAACGAGCGGCCGGTGTTCACGCGATCGCGCACTTCATCCGTTGAACACCGCACCAACTTGAGTATCCCCGCTTCAGAAACCGGCGCACGATTGGCCGTAAACACGCGCAATCGACGAGAACTCTGATACAACTCGTCACTCAACCTCGGCAGGTTAATCGCGCCTTCCCAACCTGCCGCGGTGAGTTGCTCAACTCGGCCGTCGCGTCGCAACACCGGAATGTCGAGACCAAGCATTTGTGTCTTGGTGGGAAAGTCCAATAACACGGCGCCCTGCGGCAACTTCAACTCATCAGCCAATGCGTTTTCCACGCGACGCGTGAGTTCGTAATCCGACGCAATCCACTCGCCCACTTCTTCGCCCAGAGTGGCCGCAGGCGCCTCGTAGGCGCGCTTGTGCAGTTGACGCACCCGTAAGGCATGCAACAGCGTGCGCGCGGTGCCTGAGAGCTCCAGCGACTCCAGGTGCGACATCAACCCTTCGTCGGTGTAACGCGCGACCTGCGCCTGATCCACGGCGCCCGTATCCAGCACTTCGGCCACCATGCGTTTGTACATCGACGTCGCACTTCGCACGGCGTGATGCCAGTACACATTGCGATACATCTGGTATTTCGCAAACAGCAGCGACTCCAGCGCGGACAATCCTTTCTCGTGCACACCAACCGTAGCGCGAAATGTTTCCGGATGCGAAACGAGTACCAATGAGTTCAACAGGCGATCGACATCAATCTCGCCATACGGCACGCCGCACATGAACGCGTCGCGTTTGAGATATTCGATCTTGTCGAGATCCAGCGATCCCGAAATCAAACCCTGCAGCGGGCTGAAACTCTGACCGTTGATGATGGCCAGAATGCGCGCTGGAGCGTCGGCGCCAAGATGTTTGACCAACGCGTCGGCAACCGGGCCCTTGATGATCAGCGGGGCAGCGACAGCCTCATGATGTAACACGCCAATCTCTTCAAGTGCGTGCGAAAACGGATAGTGCCCAACATCATGCAGCAGTGCCGCCGCGCGAACTATCTGCGGTTCACTTTTGTCGACGTGATCAAGCGCCTGGCGTTCATCAAGTAAGCGCAACGCCACGCCCGACAAGTGATACGCGCCCAACGCGTGCTCAAAACGCGAGTGCGTCGCGCCGGGATACACGAGATACGCATGCCCAAGCTGGCGCACGTATCGCAGACGCTGAACGACGGGCGTTTCCAACAGCGACAGTGCCATTGGATCGAGCCGAATGTTATTCCACAGCGGATCGCGCAGGATTTCCATACTGCAAGACTAACGGGGCGGTGCCGCACTCGCGACACCGCCCCGTTTCACCTGCGAACCTTCTGTTGCGACGATCAGCCCTTGGGGCCAGCCGCGAGAATTGCGGGTGTAACCGCTTCGCCAAACTTGATGATGTTTTCGCGGAACATGCCGGCCAGTTTTTGTGCCTGTGCGTCGTACGCGGCGCCGTCGCTCCAGGTGGTGCGCGGATCAAGCACTTCGCTTGGCACGCCCTCAATGACCGTCGGCATGTGCAAACCGAACACCGGATGTTCCTTGGTGCTCACATCCTTCATCTGGCCTGCCAGCGCTGCGCGAATCATGCTGCGCGTGTGCGCGAGCTTCATGCGCTTGCCAACGCCATACGCGCCGCCGCTCCAACCGGTGTTCACCAACCACACCTGCGCGTTGTGCTTCTTGAGCAGTTCGCCCAGCATGTGTGCGTACTTGGTTGGATGCCACACGAGGAAGACGGCTCCGAAACACGCGCTGAACGTCGCCTGCGGTTCGGTCACGCCGCGCTCGGTACCCGCAACCTTGGCCGTGTAGCCGGACAGGAAGTAGTACATCGCCTGCTCGGGCGTAAGCTTGGAAATCGGTGGCAACACACCAAATGCATCGGCCGTGAGAAACACAACGTTCAACGGATGCCCGCCACGCCCACTTGGCACGTGATTCTTGATGTAGTGCAGCGGATACGACGCGCGCGTGTTTTCCGTGATGCTCTGATTTCCGAAATCGACAGAGCGCGACGGTTCGTTCAGCACGACATTTTCCAGCACGGTGCCAAACATCTGCGTGGTCTGATAAATGTCCGGCTCACTCTCGGCCGACAAATTGATGACCTTCGCGTAGCAACCGCCTTCGAAATTGAATGTGCCGTTTGGCGACCAGCCGTGTTCGTCGTCGCCAATCAGGCCGCGCTCGGGGTCGGCCGACAGCGTGGTCTTGCCCGTGCCCGAAAGTCCGAAGAACAGCGCAGTATCGCCCGCCGGTCCGATGTTGGCCGAGCAGTGCATGGAGAGCACGCCCTGTTTCGGCAACAGGTAATTCATGACGGTGAACATCGCTTTCTTGAGTTCACCGGCGTAACGCGTACCCCCT
>JBDTTO010000204.1:0-6031 GCA_039930585.1 Gemmatimonadaceae bacterium | reverse complement strand
AGAAGGCTGGGAAGTGTGCGGCGTTGGCGCGCAGGTTGTCGACTACGTGCAGCGCAACTGTTTCGACTACCTCGATGCGCCAGTGTTGCGCGTGCATCAGGCCGACGCACCCATGCCGTACGCGAAAGCGCTCGAGAAATCAGCCAAGCCCGACGTGCCCAAGACGATCGCGGCAATCAAACAGGTCCTCTACCTCGACTGACCATGGCAACCAAAGTATTGATGGAGGCGCTCTCGCCGACCATGGAAGAGGGCCGCGTTTCAAAGTGGCTCAAGAATGTTGGTGACGCCGTCAAAAGCGGTGAAACGATTGCCGAAGTCGAAACCGACAAAGCGATCATGGAGTTGGTTGCACGCGGCGACGGCGTGTTGCGTGTGCGATTGGCCGAAGAAGGCGCAACCGCGCCGGTTGGTCAGACTATCGCCGTGATTGGTGCACCAGATGAAGACATCAGTGCGCTGACGAGTGGTGGTGGCGCAGCTCCTGCTGCTGCAACGCCAGTTGCTGCAACGCCAGCTGCTGCGGCCCCTGTCGCCGCACCTACTGCTGCTCCCACTCCACCGCCTCCGCCTGCAGCACCTCCCGCCGCAGCGCCATCTGCTCCAGCAGCAACTGCGCAACACGGTGATGTCGTACGCTCTTCACCACTCGCGCGCCGGCTCGCCAACGAGAAAGGCATTCAACTGCAGCAAGTTGTTGGTTCGGGCCCCAATGGTCGCATCATTCGTCGCGATGTCGACGCTGCCATTGCCAGTCCTCCTGCGGCCGCCTCACAGGCTGCTGCTGCCGCCGCTGCGCCGTCCGCAGCCAGCAAACCGACGACCACACCAGCGATGGTTATCGAAGGCGACTACAAAGACGTCGCCCTCACGCAGATTCGTAAAACAATCGCGCGTCGCTTGAGCGAGTCCATCGGTCCGATTCCGACGTTCTATCTGACGGTGGAAATCGACATGACGAGCGTGGGCGAACTGCGCGAATCCATGTTCAAAGCCAACGAGCAGTTCAAGGTGTCGGTGAACGACATCGTGATGAAAGCGGTGGCGCTTTCGCTGGCGCAGCACCCGGAATGCAACGCACACTGGTTGGGCGATCACATTCGCTACTTTAGCCGAGTGCACCTGGGCATGGCCGTCGCAACTGATGATGGGTTGATCGTACCGGTCATCTTCGATGCGCACACAAAAGGTCTTGGCGCAATTGGTGCGGAGGGTCGCTCACTCGCCAAGCGCGCGCGTGAACGCAAACTCACCCCGGCCGAATACACAGGCTCCACGTTCTCCGTATCGAACCTCGGCATGTTTGGCATCGATCAGTTCACGGCGATCATCAATCCACCCGAGAGCGCGATCCTGGCAATTGGTGGTCTTGAAACCAAACCGTCGTGGGAAAACAACGCGTGGGTTCCGCGTCAGAAAATGCGTGTGACCATGAGCTGCGATCACCGCGTGATTGATGGTGCCGTTGGCGCGAAATTCCTGCAGACGCTTACGCAACTGCTCGAGAATCCGCTTCGCATGATGTGGTAGTCATGCAGTAATACAGTTGCTGTGCTGCACGTTCAAACGCGCGTCTGACATTTGTCGGACGCGCGTTTTTGTTGTGCGTTTGCGGCGCTCAGTGTGTGTACCAATTTTCTGCGACTCTGACCCCATTGATCCGCGTACCATTTTTCGGCGACTCTGACCCCATTGATCGCCGTACCAATTTTCGGCGACTCTGACCCCATTGATCCACGTACCATTTTTCGGCGACTCTGACCCCATTGATCGACCCCATTGATCCTCTCCATTCAGCGCAGCCACATTAATCGTCGATTACATGAATTCATGCGACAAACTGCGCATCACAGCGCTGTCACACGACGAGCACAACCGTTACACCGCGATAAACTCGGCATTTGTTTGCGCCCAATCTGTCACAACTTGAGTATGCGACGTTCACGAATGAATTACAAAAACATTGCGACCAGAAATTCGTTGAATCAAAAGACACAAACTGTCACTCTCCCGGCAATGAGCACGAATCGCGCCCAATTTTGGTTCGTCAATGGTGGTCATGTCTTATCACACCACACTTCCGATTCGCCGCCGCGCCTCACGCGTGCGCGCCGCCTTCTCCCGTTTGGGTGCAGGCGCGTCACTGTTAGTTCTTATGACTCTCGCTGCCTGCGCATCCGGTGGCGATAAGAGTCCCACCGAACCAGTGACGCCACCAGTCGTACCACCGCCAACCGGCGGCGACCCGGTAACACCAGCACCAACTGGTATTGCGGCGGTCGCGCCAACGGGATTGCCAACTGGCGTCAGCGGACGCGTGTTGCTCAAGAGCGGATCGATCGAACATCTGCTCGTCGGCACAAGTTCAGTTGCCGGTCTCACACCCGGCGAATGGATCGCAACCGCGCAGACAATCACGGCTGACGGGATCACGTATGTGCCCGCACCCGTCACGCAAACAGTGACGATCACCTCGGCGACGACTACAAACATTGCGGTTGCCTACGGACCGAATACCGGCACACTCGACGTTGCCGTGTCCGGCTTGCCCGCGGGCTCGAATGGCGACGTAGTCGTCACGGGTCCGGGCAGCTACAGTCGCGCGTTCGGCAGCACACTTTCCATTACAGCACTCACGCCGGGCAAATACCACGTCGAGGCGCGCGGTGTGAAGCTGTCCGCCGGCAGTTACGCGCCGTCGAATGCCCAACAGGACATTGACGTAGTCGCGGGCAGCACCCCGGTCTCGGTTAGCGTCGCATACGTCTCCGCACCTTCAATTGTGGAAGTTGCGATCGGCGGCCTCCCGGGCGGCAGCAACGCCGCGGTGACGTTGACCCCACCCAGTGGATCAAACATCTCCGTAACTGCCTCTACGCGCCTTGCAGCGGCTTTGGCGGGGCGCTGGCGCATGGCTGCAGCATCGGTAAAGTCGTCGGGCTTCACGTGGACGCCGACGCCCTCGGCGCAGGACACGAGCGTCATCTCGGGTGATTCGCTCAAGTTCGATGTGCAGTACTCCATCTCGACCGGTGGCATCGCATTTCTCGTGACAGGACTCCCGGGTGGCGTTAACGGCGCCATCAACGTCACAGGCCCGGGCGGCTTCCAGCGCGCAATCACGCAGACCGTAACCCTCACCGATCTCGCGCCAGGTGTTTACACGGTTACCGCGGATTCACTGCAGAGCGGCGGACTGACATATCGCACCACAGCATCAACGCAGACGATCACCGTTGCAGCATCGCTCGTCGCTTCGGGTGCGACCATCAACTATTCCGCCGCGGTGGCGAAGTTGACCGTCGGTGTGAACGGCGTGCCGGTTGGCGCGACGAACATGATCGAAGTCAAAGGCCCCGGCGGCTTTGATCAATTCATCAGCGGAACCACTACGTTTGCAAACGTGACGCCTGGCGCGTACACGATTGTGTCGAGCCCGGTGATTCTCCCTGGCGGCCTGCGCTACGAAGGCACGCCTGCATCAATGACGCGCACGCTCGCGTTTGGAACGACGGACAGCGTTACGGTCACGTATGCGCGCGCCGGCGGAAAGGCCGCGATCACGGTGACCGGATTGCCGGTTGGTGTGAACGCTGCCCTGACACTTACAGGCAACGGAACATCTCTGCCCGTCACTGGCAGCATGACGCTCGACAATCTCGCGCCAGCCAACTACACGCTGTCCGCGCTACCCGTCACAGTTGGCTCGACCGTCTACAATCCGTCGCCGCTGTCGATGTCACTCGTGATCACGACGGGCACGACATCGAACGCAGCGATCGTTTACACGGCCGGCGTTACACCACCAGTTGGTGGTGGCGGTCTCAATCTGATTCTCGATGGGTTCTATCTCACGCAGGCGATCCAGAAGATGGATGGCAGCGTGCCGATGGTTGCAGGACGCGACGCCCTGCTCCGCGTATTTGTACACGCCAGCGAAGCGAACACCGTGCAACCGACCGTGCGTGTTCGCATTTACGACGGCGCGGTGCTGTTGCAGACGCTCACATTGAATTCGCCCGAAAGTTCAGTGCGCCTCTCGTTGTCTGAGGGCACGTTGAATTCCACGTGGAACAGCGTGATCCCGGGCGCGAACGTGCGCACGTCGATGAAAATTGTCGCGGACGTCGACCCCGCCGGTACGATTACTGAAGCCGACGAAACCGACAACAGCTGGCCCCGTTCGGGAACGCCGCAGGCGATCACCGTGAATACGGTGCCCGCATTCAATGTGCGTTTTGTGCCGGTTACGGTTGGCGCACTCACGGGCAACGTGACGAACGCCAACAAGGATCAGTTCCTGGTCAGCACGCGTCGCATGCATCCGATCAACGACATTGTGAGTGATGTGCGCGCGCCGTTCACATCCTCTGCGGCAGTCTTGCAGTCAGGCGACGGCAACAACGCGTGGATTACCGTGCTGAACGAAATGAACGCGCTCCGTACGGCCGATGGTGCGCCAAGCACGATGCATTACTACGGCGTCGTGAAAGTGAATTACAGCTCGGGCGTCGCGGGTTATGGCTACGTACCTGGTCGCGCCGCAATGGGCTGGGATTATCTGCCAAGCGGCGACGGCGTTGCCGTGCACGAGTGGGGACACAACTTCGGTCGCCCGCACACGAACTGCGGCGGTCCGGATAGTCCGGATCTCACGTACCCGTACGCTGGTGGAACAATCGGTCAGTGGGGATGGAATCCGGCGACCGGTGCAGCGGTTTCGCCGACCGCGACTGACGTCATGGGTTACTGCAGCAATCAGTGGACCAGCGACTGGACGTGGACGAAAGTCATGGCCTATCGCGCCACATCCGGAATGGTTGCATCAGCATCCGTCTTTGGGGTGAAACAGGATGGTCTGCTGGTGTGGGGCCGCATTGTAAACGGCAAAGTGATGTTGGAACCGTCGTTCCGCGTCACCAGCCGTCCAACGCCAGCTGCATTCGGCGGAACTCATCGCCTGCAGGCACTCGATGCACGCGGAAACGTGTTGCTCGATCTGCCGATCACCGCCGACAAGGTTGATCACGTACTCGATCACGACGAACGTCATTTCGCCGTCGTGGTGCCGTGGAGCGCAAAGATGGAACGCGCACTCGCAACGCTCCGCGTCAGCGATATACGTCAACCACTCTCGGTTGGCAGCATGACCAGCGCCATGATGAGCAGCGCCATGGTTAACAGCACGATCGCCAGCGCGCAGGTCGACACAACACCGATTGTGATGCCAGCATCAAACGCCGTAGTCGGCGCGGTTGGTGCATCACGCTCACGCATTCAGTGGAACAAGAGCACCTACCCGATGGTGATCGCCCGCGACGCCAACTCGGGTGAGATCATGGCCTTCGTGCGCAACTCCGGCGATGTAATTGTCACCGGCGGACGGAAGATTGAGCTCGTGTTCTCGGACGGCGTACGATCCAAAGTCGAGAAGCCGGCCAGATAGTGCGCGCTAGTCGGCTGTTGTGGTGATGGAGCGGTCAGCAATGCCAGCCGGCACCCCGCTATCTTGCTGCGCTGCCATTCAGCTGTTTTGCTGCACTGCTATCCAGCAGTTTTGTTGCGCTGCCATTCGGCTACACAGGCTCAACGGCTGCCATTCAGCTATTCACCTATTCAGCGATTCAGCGATTCAGCGATTCAGCTCAACAACAATTGTCGCACAAAAGCGGAATAGCAGCTTGGCTTAAGAGCTGAATAACCGAAGCTTGAAAAGCTCCAAAGCCAAATTGCTCACTTCAGCTCAAGAGCTGAACGGCAATGCTGAAGAGCCCAATGGCTGGTCGAGTCGCACTCATCGTGCGACTCGATTTTGTATGTAGAGTGCGAATTCCTCTATTCCCTGACCTTTGGCAGACGCGGAGTTCGGCGACGTTGCATCGCGGCGACCGAATCATCGTCATCATCGTCGGTGAGATCATCGCGCACCCGACGCAACAGGCTTGCAAGCATCCGACGGATTTCCGTATTCGCACCGAGCAACTCCGCGTTCTGCTCCGGCGTGAGTGCTTTGACATCAGTCGCGAGCTTC
>JBDTTO010000203.1:0-6031 GCA_039930585.1 Gemmatimonadaceae bacterium | reverse complement strand
CCCCAGTGCCGGGACACTACGCGATTTTCCACGAAGGACACGGTGGAATGGGAACGGATATTGGCGCCGACATGATCGACTTTCTGCTGTCGCGTGGGTGGGAAGTGTACGCAATGGACATGGCGTTCACCGGTGCGAACGGAGTCGATCAAAACGCCGTGGATTCAACACACTTTGATATTCCAAAATACGACGATGGCGTCACCAGCATCCTTGCATATCACATGATGCCCGTGAAACGCGTGGTTGATTTCATTGAAGCGACACGTCCGCCAGCAACGCAACTGTTGATGATGGGGCGATCGGGCGGCGGTTTTGCGACCTACACATATGGCGCACTTGACCCGCGTGTTACCGCCGCTGTGTCGGTAGCCGGCGGACGACCAATGTCGCAGCGACTTGATGCACCGTGGGGCGCACTGGAACTCGGCGATCCCGAACAATTTGCGCCCGAAGTTTTCGCCGGCATCCGTCACGAAGATTTGATGGTTGCCGCCGGTAGCCGAGGGGCGTTGATGATGTTCAATACGTTGGACCCGTGCTGTTACCGGGTAAGCGCTGGTGACCCATTCATCAATTATCTGGAGCGCGGCGGCGTTCGCAGCGGCCGTACCGTCCGCGTGTTCGTCGACCCCATTAACGACATTCATGGCGTCGGTCCTGCAGGATTCGTCGAGCTGGATCGCTTTCTTCAGGACATGAAGTAGTAGCGAGGCGCCGAACTTTGCGATCTATTGCGGCGTGCGCCATCTCGCCGCAATAACATTCGGCCTCCTTGCAGGCACTCCGTTAGCCGCACAAACGCTCGCAGCGACTGATTCGTCGTCACTGCGAGCGTTTCAATTGGGAATGATGGCGACAACGGTCGTAACGCGCGCTGCACCGGCGTACGACGGACGCACGTTTACAGAATTGCAACTGGTTCAGCCCAATCTTTCCATAGCAATGACGAAACGGGGATTTTCGTTTTGGGGAGTGCTGAATGCTGAAGGATACACGCTCAAGCGCGGCGAACTGAATGCGGGCATTGCAGGCGAAGGTTATGTGGATCGCCGCCATCCGCACACACTCGTGCACGAAGCCATGCTGGTGTGGCAACCGTTTCGTGTGAGCACATCGCCGCAAACGACATTCGCAGTGTCGGCGGCTGCCGGCAAAGGATTCGTTCCGTTTGGCAGCGACGATCCCATGATGCGTCCGCTCGAGAAATATCCAGTCAATCATCATCACGCGCAGATCATCGAGCGAATCCAGACGGTGATCACGGGACGCATTTCACGCGGTGCCCGTTTCGTCGCCATCGAAGGCGCGTCGTTTAACGGTGATGAACCGGCCGGACCGTTTCATGGACCACGCTGGGAACGTTTCGGTGATTCGTGGACTTTTCGTGCCACCGCGCAACCGCTGCGTGGCGTCGAACTTTCCGCCAGCCGTGCAAATGTTCGTTCGCCTGAGTTGCAGCAAGGTGGCGCGTTTGATCATCATCAGCATCATGCGTCTTTGCGCATCGACCGTCCGGCGTCAACGAATGGCGCGATGCGCTATGTGCTCGCTGAATGGGCGCGCACGGATGAAATCACGAATGGCAAGACCGCTTTTCGATATGGGTCTGCGTTGATTGAGGGCGCGTACGGATGGCGCGGCGTGCAAACGGCCGTTCGAGTTGAACAAACCGACCGCGGCGAGCAGATGCGCTTGCTGGATCCGTTTCGCGCACCCCTGGGTCATGTCGATTTTCAGAATCTTGGCGTGACGCGTTGGCAGGTCACGACAGTTGCACTCTCAGCGCCGAACATGAAGTGGCGTTCGGTGTTCGACAAAGTTCGCGTGGCGCCGTTTGTCGAACTGGCACGTGCGGCACCAACCCCGCGACGCCGACCTACCGTGTTCGAACCGGCCGACTTTTACGGGGCGTCAACACTCTGGAGCCTCTCGCTGGGATTTCGCCTGCATGCCGGCAGTATGCGTCTGCGCATGGGGCGCTACGGTGTCATGTCCGATCAACCAATGAACGAGAAAATGCATCATGCGATGTGACAAGTCTTCAGCATCAAAGCGGAGCAGTTACTTACTTCGCGTGCGCGCGTGCATGCTGGCGGCCAGTTCACTGCTGGCAGTGTCTGCGTGCAACAAGAGCGACGCCCCAACTGCACCGGTTGACAGCACACACGTCGATGCGTTAGTCGCAGCGCCACTTACAGTGCTCGGTCACGGAGATGTGCCCGATCGATATACCTCCGAACTTTGGGTACAGGGCACCACCGCCTACACTGCCAGTTGGGGAACACGCGGCACCAGGAGTGGCAACGCGGTCAAGATCTGGGATGTCAGTGGCAATCAGCCAGTGCTGGTTGATTCACTGATTGTCGCCAGCGCCGGCACACTTGGCGATGTGCAAGTGAGCGACGACGGCACGCTGTTGGTCGTTGCAATTGAACCGCGACCGAACGGCGGCATCGCGATCTACTCCCTGGTTAATCCACGCAAGCCGCAACTCATTATCCGCTACTCATCACCGCGCCTCGAAAACGGTGTGCATACCGCCGAAGTCGCTCGCGTGGGCGGAAAGCTGTATGCGTTTTGCGCAATTGACCCTTCAAATCTGGTCCCTGCCAAACTGGTGATCGTCGACTTGTCGGCGCCTTCTGCCCCTGTCGAGACGGCGGCGTTCACTGTCGGTACGCCATTCATACACGACGTATTCGTGCGAAATGGCATGTTGTTCACGGCGGAGTGGAACGATGGCCTTGGCATTTACGACATCGGTGCGGGCCGTGGTTCGGTCGCTGCGCCAGATTTTCAGGGCCGAGTGTTTACGGTGGGCGGCCAGGTACACAACGTCTGGTGGTATAACGATCAATCGAGCGGATCCAGGCGTTACGCGTTTGTTGGCGAAGAAGGCCCGGGCTCCATCGGTTCATCGTCGACTGGAGACATTCACGTTGTAGACGTCAGCAATTTTGTGCGGCCCGTCGAAGTGGCCGTGTTCTCGGCGGCCGATGCCGGCGTGCACAACTTCTCAATGGATGAGTCACGCGGGGTGCTGTACGCGGCTTACTACAATGGCGGGGTGAAAGTGCTGGATGTGCGGGGTGATCTGTCGACGTGCACCGCCGCGCAGAAGACTCTCGACAATCGCTGCGATCTGGCCAAAATGGGCCGACTGAAGGCGTTTGCGAACATATCAGCAAACGGACTTGCGTATGTGTGGGGCGTGCATTTCTCCTCGGGTGCACTGTATGCCAGCGACATGCTAAGCGGCCTCTGGAAGTTCGCTCCACCGTAACCCTTCCCCGTATCGCTGCGCGACGCGATTCTTCTCCTCCATGCGGCGAACCCTTCTTCTGATTGGCGTGCTGCTCGTTGCCCACATCGCGTTACTGCTTGTGGAGCCGAGCGGCGCAACTGTCGCCGCCACCGGAGCCGGATTGGACGTTGGAATCGTCTTCGACGTAGGCGGACGCGGCGACAAGTCTTTTAACGACGGTGCATTTCTGGGCGGTGTGCGCAGCGCGCGCGAGCTTGGTGCACGTGTGCGTTACGTCGAACCCGGCGAAGGTTCCGATCGCGAATCGGGATTACGTTTGCTGGCCGCCGAGGGAATGGATCTTGTCATTGGCGTCGGATTTATTTTCAGCGACGACATCAACGTGCTCGCAAAAGAATATCCCAACGTTCGATTTGCGGACGTCGACTATTCGGTGTCGCTGGATTCAACCGGCGCGCCCCTGCCGATGCCGCCCAATCTCGTCGCGCTCAAGTTCCGCGAAGAAGAAGGTTCGTTTATTGTCGGCGCACTTGCCGCACTCGCGGGCGGATCAAAGAAAGTTGGATTTGTTGGCGGTATGGACATCGCACTTATTCACAAATTCGAAGCGGGTTACAAAGCCGGCGTAAAACATGTGTGTGCCGATTGTGAAGTGATTGTCCAATACGCTGGTGTTACGCCCGAAGCATTTCGCAATCCGGGACGCGGCAAGGAACTCGCGCTCAGCCAATACGCGCAGGGTGTGAACGTGATCTTCCAGGCTGCGGGTTCAACCGGCCTCGGTGTGTTTGAAGCAGCGCGTTCCTCCAACAAACTCGCGATTGGTGTTGACGCCGATCAGTTTGCCGAAGCGCCCGGACATATTCTCACGTCGATGGTGAAAGGTATTGACGAGTCAGTGTTCCAGGCGGTCAAGGCCGTCAAGGACGGAACGTTCAAAGGTGGCATTCAGCAATTTGGATTGAAGGAAAAAGGTGTTGGATACGTGTACGACGCCAACAACAAAAAACTCATTCCCGATTCTGTGCGCACGCGTTTGCTCCAACTCGAAGCCGAAATCATTGCCGGCCGCATCAAGGTGCCGAGTACGCGATGAAGGAATTTCGTACGGGTGAGCCGGATGAATCAGGAGAGCTGTTGCCGCCGAGTTCGCGTGTAGTTGTCGGCACTGATGACAGCAGCAATGCGCCGTGGGCGGTGCGCATGTTGAGTGTCGCGAAAGCATTTGGTGCGGTCCAGGCCAATCAGAATGCATCGCTTGAAGTACGTGTTGGAGAAATTCACGCGCTTGTTGGCGAGAATGGCGCGGGTAAGTCAACGTTGATGCGCGTGCTGAGTGGACTGTACGCACCCGACACTGGCAAAGTCGAAGTACTCGGCCGTGATGTTACGGGCTGGAAAACGCCAGACGCCATTGCTGCGGGTGTTGGCATGGTGCATCAACACTTTATGCTCGTGCCCACGTTGACCGTGGCAGAGAACGTGGTGTTGGGCATGGAGCCTATGTCCGGGCTCACGCTCGACAAAAGTCGAGCGCTTGCAGATGTGCGCGCGTTGAGTGCGAGAACCGGATTGGTGGTAGATCCCGAACGTCGCGTTTCCGACTTGTCGGTTGGAGAAGCGCAGCGCGTGGAAATTCTCAAAGCGTTGTATCGCGGTGCGAAGGTGCTCATTCTTGACGAACCAACCGCCGTGTTGTCGCCGCCGGAAACGCGTGAGTTGTGGCAGGTGTTGCGCACGCTGCGGGATGCGGGCAATACCGTCATTCTGATCACGCACAAGCTTGATGAAGTCATTGAGATTTCATCAGCGATTACCGTGATGCGCGCGGGACGCACCGTTGCGCGACTCAACACGTACGACACCACGCCGCGCGATATTGCGCGCGCGATGGTGGGACGCGATGTGTCGCTTGCACTCGACATGATTCCCGGTGTGCGAATCACGTCTGAGCATGAAGCGCCTATGCCTCCCGCCGCGCAGGGTCCGTCGGCGCTGCGCATCGAGGGATTGACCGTGGCCAGCGATCGCAACACGATTGCCGTCAACAATCTTTCGTTTGCGATTGCGCCAGGTGAAGTGTTTGGTATTGCGGGCGTCGAAGGCAACGGACAAACAGAGTTGCTCGAAGCGCTCGCCGGTTTGCGTCGTCCACGCAGCGGAAAAATTCGCCTCGATGATGTTGACATTACCAGCGAAACCGTGCGAGAGCGCGCGGACGCCGGATTGTCACATATCCCGGAAGATCGGCACCGTCGCGGGCTCGTGCTCGACTACTCCATTGCGGACAACCTGATTCTCGGCCGGCAGCACAAGTTTGCTAAGAAGTTTGGGCTTGATCGCGAGAAAGTTGCAACCGAAGCACGTAACCAGATCAGGGCATTCGATATTCGTCCGCCCGAACCGCAGGTTCCGGCTCGCGCGTTGTCCGGTGGCAATCAACAGAAGATCGTGATTGCGCGCGAAATGGGCCGACCGTTTCGCGTGTTACTGGCGGCACAACCAACGCGTGGTGTTGACGTTGGTGCCATCGAATTCATTCATGCGCAGCTGCGCAAGGCGCGTGATGATGGCAAGGCAATTCTGTTGGTATCCGCCGATCTCGCCGAAGTGCTTGCGTTGTCCGATCGCATTGCCGTGATGTACGGCGGTCAGTTTGCGTGTGTGCTTCCGGCCATTGATTGCGACGCCGAACGACTGGGCCCGTACATGACCGGAGCCAACGGATGATTCCCAGCCGAACGAACATCGCCATGCGACGTC
>JBDTTO010000202.1:0-6037 GCA_039930585.1 Gemmatimonadaceae bacterium | reverse complement strand
CGACGTGGACGAAGCTTGGGTTTTGCCATTTCCTCTGGGTAGTACGCTTAACTGACTGTTCCGGGAACCTGATCACCGGTAACCTATCAAACCTAACGGATAATCCTTCCGCATGCCTAGTGGGACCACTCGGTTCTCACTCAAGCTTTACGACTCTGGGGAAAGCTCACCCGTCTGCGATACTGCCTCTACGCGCTCCGATTCAGAAACGTTGATCCATTCCAGAATCAAATCGGTGAGCGCCTGAGGCTGGTCCTCAGCGGGATATGCGCCCGATCCCGCTATGATTTCTTCCCGAACTGATGTGCCCGCACTGGCGAGATCCGAAGCCATTGAACGGATCGGTTCATCCTTGCCCGCAATATCGAGTTTGCCAAGCGCAATGAGCACCGGTGCCCGCACGTCGCCCACCTGCAGATCTTCGTCTTCCTCGAATTCCAGGCTGCGCGCCAGCTCCAGCAAATGGGGCAAACCGTCTTCGCCCACATAAGGCGCTGTATAGCGCGCCACGAGCAGATCGGTGATTCGGTCGGGGTTGGCCGACGACTCACGCAGCAATGGGCCCAACACCTGGCTGGCGGCCAACATTCCGTGGGCGCCCAACGAGATTCGCGCGGCCGCCCGCTGAAGCGCCCGCACCGACGCCCCGGGCAAATCATACGGCTCGGCCGGACTGACCAGCAGTAGCCGCTCGACCCGCTCGGGTCGGCGTGCCGCGAGCTGCACCCCCACCAGAGCTCCGATGTCCTGACCCACAATCACGGCTTTGGGCAGACGGAGGGCGGTCAACGCGCGATCCAGATATTCGGCCTGTGAAAGAATGCCGTATCCGGCCTCGTCAGGGCGATCGGATTCGCCATAACCCATCAAATCGAACGAGAGCACGGTAAATCCGGCGTTCGCCAGCCTTGGCGCGACCGCGCGCCACAGAAACGCACACGTTCCAAAGCCATGCAACAACACGACCGGAGGTCCACCGCGCCCCACGCGCTCGACGTGAAGTGATCCAGCTCCAACGGGTATGCGCAGATGTTCGATGTACACGTTGTTTGAGCGGAATTTGCTGTTTGCGCGAACGATCGGAGATCGGATGGTGACTATCAAGCATACTGCCCTCGCTGGCAGCGCCGGTAGCTCCCCAATAGCTTAGGTCCAGCAACCGACCGTTCTGCGAGTCACTACATCCTGCGGTTCCCGCCGCCGCATCCTGAAGCCAGTAGCCGAGGTCATTCCGTGGTCAAAGTCACGCCAGTCAAAAAATCGCGCGCGCCGTTTTTCCTGCTTTTGTTCGCAATCATAGTCGCAGGCGCGGGCGGCATTTACTACAAAGTTGCTTCAACGTCGCAAAAACCGATCGCGTTGGCGCCCGGAACTCCGCTGCCCAATTCCGCGGGATATTTGCGCGGCGATTCAACCGCTCCGGTCTCGATCATCGAATTCGGTGATTTCGAGTGCCCGTTGTGCGGACAGTTTGGAACCGTGACGGAGCCTGATGTGCGGAAGCGCATTGTTGATGCCGGTCTCGCCAGCTTCCGTTTCTATGATTTCCCGTTGCCCATTCATCGCAACACGATGTCCGCGTCATTGGCTGCTGCGTGCGCCGATCACCAGGGAAAATTCTGGGAAATGTACGAAGCCATTTTTCAGACGCAGGGCGATTGGAATGGTCAGGCTACGAGCAATCCCAAGAAGATTTTGCAAGAGGTTGCCAAGACTATTGGTGTCGATGAGACCGCGTGGAGCACCTGTTTTGATTCGCAGGCCGACGTTGCACGCATCGAAGCGCATCGCGCGGCTGGACTCGCACTTGGCGTGAACTCCACGCCAACATTCGTCATCGACGGACACATGTACCAGCAGTCGTTCACGTACGATGAACTGAAAAAGCTGGTGGACTCGATTACGGTCGCGAAGAAAGGCGGCGCTCCGGCGACATTGCCAACTGGCCCCGCCAAGAAGTAACGGACCGTGGCCCAGGGAAATCGTAAAAAATCTGACGGCGCAAGAACAGCTGACGCGAAAGCGCCCGCGCCAAAATCCAAAAAGAGCGTACAACCGAAGGACTCGCGCGGCGTGTTTTTCGGTTTGATCGGCGCGATTCTCGTGCTTGGTGCAGCCGGCATTTACTACAAGGTGCAATCGGCGCCGAAACCAATCGTGCTGTCACCCAGCGCGGTGTTGCCGAAAGCCGAAGGGTATTTGCTGGGTGATCCGAACGCGAAAGTTACCATCATCGAGTTTGCGGATTTTGAATGCCCGCAGTGCGCGAATTTCAGCAATGTCACCGAACCTGATGTGCGTAAGCGCATTATCGAAACGGGTTTGGCGAACATGCGCTTCTACGACTATCCGCTAACGGGACTTCATCCCAATACGTTGTTTGCATCGCTCGCGGCATCATGCGCGGCCGATCAAGGAAAATTTTGGGAGATGCACGACTTGTTGCTGAGCGGCCAGGAAGATTGGGAAGGACGCCTTCACAAAAATCCGGTACCGGTGTTCCAGGGTTATGTGAAGAAGCTGGGACTTGATGCCAGCAAATACGACAAGTGTTTTGATTCGCGTGAGAACGTTGCGCGAATTCAGGCGCATCAAAAAGCGGGCGATGATCTTCGCATCGAGTCGACGCCGTCATTTGTTATTGGCGGTACGCTGTATGCTGGCATCATGGCTTCGGATCGCATGAAACAGCTTGTTGAATTGGAGCATGCAAAAATCGCCCTGGCTGACAGCACCAAGGCGAAACTCAAGAAGTAGAATTGTTGCAGCTCAAAACAAACTACGCCGTCGCGACTTTTCTCAGGCGCGACGGCGTTTTGTGTCTGCGGCATCGTCCAAACGGAGCCGCGGCATTGGTACGTCGGCGGTGCCGCTTTGATCAGTGTTGGACGGAATTAATGCGTCGCCCAACTGCACGAGCGCCCGCGTGGCAATCACGCTGGCCAGCGGATCGGGCACGCCCATTTCGCGAATGTAAATATCAAGCGCGCGTTCGAACGTGACGTCGGGCTTGAGCGTTTCGACAAAGTGCAACGCGTTTTCTACGTGCGCATGAACCAACGCTTCTTCAGCGCGCGCCTGCGCGATACGCAAGCGCTGCTCGGCGTCAGCTGAGAGCTTGCGTGGAAAGAGTGTTTCGGGAAACAGCTTGCCAAGTATGGACATAACTTCCTGTTAGACGCGTAAGTGCCCGCAAATGTTTCACTTACGCTGTGGCCGGGCGTGTGACTGAGCGCACAGTGCGCGCATGTTGTTACGACTCCTGCGCTTCGTACTGATCCTTGAGACTTGCAACGACAGTGGGATCGGCCAAAGTTGTCGTATCACCCAACGCCCGACCCTCGGCAATGTCGCGCAACAAACGCCGCATGATTTTACCGGAGCGTGTTTTCGGAAGATCCGCGCTGAACAAAATGTCATCCGGACGAGCCAGTGCGCCAATCTTCATCGCCACATGCTCGCGCAGTTCGTCACGCAGTGACGTACTGGGATGAAAACCGGAACGCAGTGTTACAAACGCGGCAATCGCCTGGCCTTTGAGATCGTGCGCTTTGCCCACCACCGCGGCCTCGGCGACCGACGGGTGATCGACCAGTGCGCTTTCGACTTCCATCGTGCCAATGCGATGACCGGCCACGTTCAACACGTCATCAACGCGGCCGAGAATCCAGAGAAATCCGTCGTCATCGCGCTTGACGCCGTCGCCCGCAAAGTAGATGTCCGGACGTCCGGGCCACTTCGAGAAATACGTATCGATGTAGCGCTGGTCGTCGTTCCAGATTGTGCGCGCAATTGATGGCCACGGTCGCATGATCGCGAGTAATCCACCACCGACGCCAATTTCTTTTGCGTCGTTATCAAGCACCGTGATGTGTGTGCCTGGAAACGGCACGGTCGCTGAACCTGGCTTCGTTGCGGTAACGCCAGGTAACGGCGTGATCATGATGCCGCCCGTTTCCGTTTGCCACCACGTGTCAACAATCGGACAGTTGTTTTTGCCGATGTGTTCGCGATACCACATCCAGGCTTCGGGATTGATTGGTTCGCCAACAGAGCCCAGCAGTCGCAATTGCGAGAGATCGTACGGCTGCACAAAACTTTCGCCCCATTTCATGAATGCGCGAATTGCCGTTGGTGCCGTATAGAAAATCGTGACACCGTAACGTTCGCAGATTTGCCAGAAGCGATCTTTTTCGGGCCAATCCGGTGCACCTTCGTACATGACGCACGTCGCGCCGTTGGAAAGTGGACCGTACACGAGATATGTGTGTCCGGTAACCCAACCGATATCGGCCGTGCACCAGAACACATCTGCTTCGCGCAGATCAAACGTGTATTTCGTCGTTGTTGTCGCGCCGGTGAGATAGCCGCCCGTCGTGTGTACGATGCCTTTGGGTTTACCTGTTGTGCCGGAGGTGTACAGAATGAACAGTGGATCTTCGGCTTCCATCACTTCGGGCTCGCAGAACTTTGGCACCTGACGTTTCAGTCTGTGCCACCACACATCGCGCCCGTCGGTGATTTCCGCAAACGCTTCCTGATTTGCGCCGGAGCGCTGGCGCATCACCACCAAAACTTTTTCAATCGTTGGACATTCGGTGAGCGCTTTATCAACGTTGCGTTTAAGCGGCACAATCTGGCCGCGACGATAACCACCATCAGCCGTGACCAGCACTTTGCATCCACAATCGTTGATGCGATCGCGCAAAGATTCTGATGAGAATCCACCAAACACCACCGAATGCACAGCGCCAATGCGCGCGCACGCGAGCATGGTGAACACGGCTTCGGGAATCATCGGCAAATAAATTGCGACACGATCACCGCGTTTCACGCCGAGGTGCTTGAGCATGTTGGCGGCGAGATTTGTTTCGCGGTACACGTCCCAGTACGTGAACGTGCGGCGGTCACCTGGCTCGCCTTCCCAGATCAGCGCGGCCTTGTTGCGGCGCGGGCCGTGAATGTGACGGTCAATGCAGTTCACGCTGGCATTCAGTTGACCACCACTGAACCACGTCACGTGCGGCGGCGTCCACTCCATCACCGAGTCCCACTTTCTGCTCCACTCGAGTTCCTCGGCTTCGGCCGCCCAAAAGGCCTCCGGATCGGCGCTGGCACTCGCATGCAGCGACCCGTCACTCACGCGTGCCCGTCGAGCAAATTCGGCGGGAGGCGGAAATGAGCGCGTTTCGGTAAGCAGCGTATCGATGTTGTTCATGGCGATGCCGGGATTGATGCGAATTCGATTCGAGGTCTATGCGAAGCTGATAAAGATACGCGTCGCGGGCAACCGTTCGGGTGGCTATGCTTTACCATGCCCGTCACTAATCCCTCAAACGTGCCACCGGCCGACCCGAAGAAGGTCGTTTTGTCGGGGAAATTGCGCTCGTGAGCGAATTGTCGGGCCAGATTGCGAGTGGCGTTGCACTTGAGGCATCGGAGCTGGTTCGCAAGTTTGGCGCGCGCAAGGCGGTGAACGGCGTTTCACTCACGCTTGGCGAGGGCGAATGCCTGGCGCTTTTTGGGCCAAACGGGGCGGGCAAGACCACCCTCCTCCGCATGCTGGGCGGACAAATCAAGCCCACGCAGGGGCGCGTGGAATTGCACGGGCACCGCGTTCCGGGCGAGCCGGCCACACGTAGCCTTGTTGGTTTGATTTCGCATCACACAATGTTGTACGCGCCATTAACCGCGCTTGAGAACGTCGTGTTTGCAGCGGAGTGCCACGGTGTTCCAAACGCGGAAGCTGCGTCACTTGATGCGTTGGATCGCATGAAAATTCGCGATCGCGCGGATTCGCCGGTGCGTTTGTTAAGCCGCGGATTGCAGCAACGCGTTTCGATCGCACGCGCGCTCGTACACGCGCCACGGCTGGTGCTGTTGGACGAACCGTACACAGGTCTCGACGAAACTGGTGCGCGCGCGCTCACGAATGCGTTGCGCGAACTGTTGCATGCAGGCGCAACGCTGGTGTTGGTAACGCATCATCTGGCCGAGGGGCTCGAATTGGGCACGCGCGCGGCGATCATGCTGAGCG
>JBDTTO010000201.1:0-6062 GCA_039930585.1 Gemmatimonadaceae bacterium | reverse complement strand
GACATGCATCTCACCGACAATCCGATCGTTGGCTTCACACGAAACGGAAATGCATTGCAGTTCAATATTGCACCGCCAGCCGAAGACACGGTGCCGGCCGACTCACTGGTTGGCAAAGCGAACTTTGATTTGTGGCATTACAAGGATGCCAATCTGCAGCCGACACAAAAGCTGCAGGTCAATCGCGACCGCAATCGCACGTACACTGCGGTTTATCACATCCCGACAAAAAAACTGCTGCAGCTCACGACCGATTCGATGCCCAACGTCACGCTGAGCGACGATGGCCGCACGGGACTCGCGAGCACCAGCATGGCGTACAACATCGAACGCATGTGGGGCGAAGGCGGGAACGATGTGTACGTGATGGATGCGACAACAGGCACACGAAAGCTGATTGCCGAAAAAATTGAAGGCCAGGCGCAACTATCGGTCGACGCGAAGTACGTGATCTACTGGGACAAGGGCAAATATTTCACGTACAACTTGCTGACGGGCAAAACCGCGGACATCACCGGTGCAGTCAAGGGCGTGCAGTTCCAGCAGGAAACATGGAGTACGCCAAACGAACCGTCACCGTGGGGCATCGCCGGTTGGACGAAGGCCGACAAATCCGTGTTGCTGTACGATCGCTTCGATATCTGGGAGCTCGATCCAACCGGTGTGAAGGCACCAGTGGTCGTGACGGATTCCGTGGGCCGCAGAGAGAGCCTGACATTCCGTCTGGTTGATCTTGAGCGTGATGATGAGCGCGCAATTGATCCAGCGAAGCCGATCATGATGCGCGCGTTCAGTGAAATCACAAAAGGCAGCGGTTTTTATCGCGATCGCTTGGACGCGAAAGCAGCGCCCGAGAAAATTGTGTTCGCGGACGTGAACTACGGCGCACCGACCAAAGCGCGTAATGCCGAACAGTATCTCGTTACCAAGAGCACGTTCATTGATTTTCCAAATCTGTGGACCGGCACAAGTCTGACGAACCTTGCAAAAATTTCGGATGCAAATCCGCAACAGAAAGATTACAACTGGGGCACGGCCGAACTCGTGACGTGGACGAGCTCCGACGGCAAACCACTGCAAGGCATTTTGTACAAGCCGGAAAATTTTGATCCAAGCAAGAAGTATCCGATGGTGTCGTATTTCTACGAAGACTTGTCGGATGGTCTGCACAACTACATCGCACCGACCGGTCGCAACGTCATCAATCCGACGCACTACGTGTCGAACGGATACCTCGTGTTCGAGCCAGATATCTATTACGAGATTGGATATCCTGGACCGAGTGCCATGAAGTCCATCGTGCCAGGCGTGCAGAAGTTGCTCGAACGCGGCTACGTCGATCCGAAAGGACTTGGATTGCAGGGTCAGAGCTGGGGCGGATATCAGACGGCGTACATGGTTACACAGACGTCGATGTTTAGTGCCGCGATGGCCGGCGCACCAGTTGCCAACATGACGTCCGCGTATGGCGGCATTCGCTGGGGCACTGGTATTGCGCGCACCGGACAATACGAAAACGGCCAGAGTCGCATTGGTAAATCGTTGTGGGATGCTCCAAGTCTCTACATCGAAAATTCACCGCTGTTTTCATTGCCGCGCGTCACAACTCCGCTGTTCATCATGAGCAACGACCAGGACGACGCAGTACCCTGGTATCAGGGCATTGAACTGTTCCTCGGCATGCGCCGCCTTGGCAAGGAAGCGTATCTCATTGATTACATCAACGACGTGCACAACCCGGCCAGTCGCGCCAATCAGAAGGACATCGCGATGCGCATGGAGCAGTTCTTTGATGCGAAACTCAAAGGCAAGCCAGCGCCGGATTGGATGATCAAGGGCATTCCCGCGAAGGACAAAGGTAAGGCCATCGTAACACCGATTATGAAGCACTAACGAACGCATTGATTCCTGGTTGTATCCAACAACAAAGCCCGCCAGAAATTGGCGGGCTTTGTTGTTTCGGGCGATTGGAAAGCGAGCACTACAACCCGCGCCGCTTGTTAGCGCTTTGATTGAAGTGATTTCGAATTGCGGCGATTCCCCTTAACTGCAGCAATCAGTCCAAGACCGATTGCTACGAGCGCGTACGTTGCGGGCTCTGGGACAACCTGCATAGCATTCAGGCCGTCGAGGGTGATCGTGCTGAAGGACACGTCTATATCGTCAACTCCGTACCAGCCGGTTGGCGGATTCGGATCAGAGACATTCAGCGACGCATCGACGCTGACCCAACCATCGTATCCGTCTGCCGCGCAGGTGCGGTACCCGTAATCGCCAATCATCGTGGGAGTTTCCGGCACCGGACATCCGAGCACGACGGTGTGATCGTATGGAGCTCCTGACGCGACCCACGGAACGCTCAGCTGGTATGAACTGGAGTTCGTAATGGGCAGCAAACGGTAACCCGCTCTCCAAATTGTTTGACCGGCATAGAAGTCCATTTGTTGCACGTTACCAACACCATAGGAGATGGATCCGCCGATAAAGCAATCAGAAACCGGCGGGGCGCACCGATCGACTACTCGTTGCGACGCGGTCAGCATTAACGCGGTGATCGCAACAATATTCGGATCGCCGTAGGCGTTGGTATTCCGAAATTCGAGGTTGCCATAAAATCCGTTGCCGGTCGTGACGACGTTGGCCCACCGCCATTCGACCTGCGCTTCCGCCGCCGAAGCGGCACTCAGCAATAAGGAGAGCACACAGAAAATTCGTTTCATAGTTTTCGCAGAGTTAACGTCAGTGAAATTGCGTGGCGCGGTCAGGGTTCGAAACGTCAGTACCGCGAATACTACGCCCGCGCCATTCTGCAGGCGACCGCCGCCAGCCGTCGACGAGCGAACCAATGGACTTTCTGGCATTCCAGACGAACCGTCACTGCTCAGTCCGCAGATATGCCACGTGATGACACAGTCCGGCCGGACGAGAGTACAATTGTGCATGAACTTCGCACAGCTCGCTAAGTCTCTCGTCGTACTCGGCGTGGCCTCTGTCATGGCCAGACCGGTGCTCGCGCAATCGCTTCGCGTCGTCGCGCAGGGCGACAGCGCGCTGCTGATTGTTTCGCTCAGTGCCTGCGCGACGACATGTCCCGATTCCGCGCGGATTGAATGGCGATACGGCGGCCAATACCTTGCGCACAAAATTCGTCGTGCCACGGTTGATACCGCGCGATTCGTACGCATTCAAGGCAACTCGAGTTACTCCGACACAGCTCGCATTGTGGTTACGCCGCTGCCGCTGGCAACGAGCGCGATTGCTTTAGCGGCGTTTGTTGCTCCAATCGCGGTGGTAAGTGCTCCGGCCACAGCAGCCGCGAGCGGCGCTGCAACTCCAACTACCACCGGCGGCTCGGCCAGTAATACTTCGCAATCCAACGGACCGCCGGCTTCATACATATCAACGCCCGTTACGGGTTCGTTTGTGCAGCCGACTGCGCCGGCAACTTTCAGCACGACCTATCCGACGATTACAGGACGTCAACGACGTGTGCTCGCCGGTCAGGACTTGCAAGCTGTGCTAAACGCTGCGCAACCGGGCGACGAGATTGTGCTCGCCAATGGTGCGACGTTTACCGGAAATTTTGTTCTCCCTCCCAAAACCGGCGCGGGTTGGATTGTTGTGCGTGGTGATGTGGCAATTAGCGCACCGGGCACACGCATCGATCCCAAAATGTTGTTGTCCGCAGGGACGATTGTAACCAACAACAGCGACCCGGCCATTCGCACTGGTCCCGGTGCATCACGCTGGCGCCTTGTGGGATTTGAGATTTCGCATGCGACCGGCGCTCGCTACAACTATGGTATTGTCGTTCTGGGGCGCGGTGATGAACTGTCGGTCGATTTGATGCCGACGGACATTGTATTGGACCGCATGTTTGTACACGGATCTACAACTGACGGCAATTCGCGGTGTGTCGCGTTCAACGGCAAACGATTGGCGGTTATTCAGTCGTGGCTGACCGAGTGCCACGCCAAGGGCGCCGATGCACAGGGTGTGTGTGGGTGGGGCGGCCCTGGCCCGTTTCTCATCGAGAACAATCGAATCGAAGCGTCCGGGCAAGCGGTGATGTTTGGCGGCGCCGATCCACGCGTTACGAACCTGTCGCCGAGCGACATTGTGATTCGTCGCAATTATTTCTACAAGCCACTGACATGGGGACGCGGCAAGTGGTCGGTGAAAGCGGCGTTCGAACTCAAACACGGGCGCCGAGTGGTGTTTGAGGGCAATGTCATTGAAAATCACTGGGCTGATGCGCAGACAGGTTTTGCAATTTTATTTCAAACACTGGCTGACAATAATCGTTCGTGGGCGTGGACCACCGTGCAGGATGTTGTTGTGCAAAACAACATCATTCGCAACAGTACCTCGGGCGTGAACATACTTTCGCGCGTGGCCTATCACGGCGGAACGATGCCAACCAATCCCACGTCTCGCGTGGCTGTCGTAAACAATCTGTTTGAAAATGTTGGGGCCGATCCAGTATCTCGTCGTCCGGGAATCATCGTGCAGCTGTTGGGCGATCTGGTGGACTTCACGTTTGCGAACAACACCGCCACGCTGGAAAGTGGTCGAGCAAACAAATCCATTTCGTTTGACGGACCTCCGGCAACGCACACAACACTTTCGGATAACGTGTTTCCGCCGTCAGCGTACGCAGTGACCGGCAATGCGACGCAACAGGGCACGCCGACGCTCAACGCGTTCATGCCCGGTGGTGTATTTCGCAACAACGTGTTGCCCGGGCAGGCTCCGAATATTTTTGCAGCAGGCGCGGTGACGAGCAGCGCGCGCGGCGCGAACATGTCGTTAATCAGGCAGGCAACCGCCGGCGTCGTGAAATAGGTTGCTGCACCCCACGCATTGTGTAGCGTGGTGTGGCAGGTTCGAGATCACGTCGGACACAACTCGCGACGCACACCACTAGGCATGTCGCAGTTTTCTCGCGTCATAAAATGCCGTCACCTGTTCGAGAAACCGTATCCACGGAAACGATTTTCCCGGATCCTGATGATCGGATTTCTTGTATACCGTTGAGACTTGCACGTGACCGACAATACCTTTGCGGCCGTTCTTGAGTTCAGTATTGGTCAAGTGCCTGACGGGGACATTGTATTTGAGACAATATTGCGCCACTGCGTTCGCGCCGTTGTTCAGTAACGCGCGAGAATACGCGTCATCCCACTGAGCGTCTGATTGCGCCGCAGTTCCAGCCAGTTCAATCTGAATGCCGTCGCTGTTGCAACCGGGCGCGGCCCACGCAACGTCGCGGTCCATCACGCACTGCACAATGCTGTCATTGTCGATGCACAGATGCGCGCTGGCCTTTGTGTCAGTAGTGGCGAAGTAACGTGCAACGTCTTCGGCGGTCGTTGATTTTTCCGGTGCTTCCATCGTGTGAATCACGATGACACGCACGGCGCGCTGTGCACCGGGGTCGGTTTTTGTGAACCAGCGCGCGGGAACGACGGGCCAGCGGTCGGTGTCGGTCATGAGGCATTCTCCGGTAATTGATTGCCGAGTGACGTGGCGGTGCCTGAAGTATTGACGGACAGATTGTAGCTGTTTCTCCGCAGGTGGGCGAGTGGAAGGTCTTCGCGGTTGTGGCACGCATCCATTCGTTCTCACGCGCTACTCGGCGACCGGCTGAGAGCGTGCAGCTCGTGCGGTGGCAGCGCGTGCGCAATCGATCGTTGACTGACAAGTGCGGAGCCAAGAGCAGCGTGCATAGCCACAACAAAAAACGCCCCTCGATTGAGGGACGTTTTTTGTTCACATCATAGCAGGAGAGAGACTCGAACTCTCGACCCCGCGATTATGAGTCGCGTGCTCTAGCCAGCTGAGCTACCCTGCCCCGAAACGTGTGGTACACTGCAAGCTGCACCATCCTTCTACACCACAAATTCCCAGCGAAACGCTGGACGCAAACGGCCGGCCCTGGTTGGGACCGGCCGATGCGTTACTGCGTATGTACTCCGAACAACGAACTCATGGCGGTACATCGCCAATGGCGGGGGCGGGATTTGAACCCGCGACCTTCGGGTTATGAGCCCGACGAGCTA
>JBDTTO010000200.1:0-6070 GCA_039930585.1 Gemmatimonadaceae bacterium | reverse complement strand
AAGACCGGGTTTGTGTCCCGCGCTTGTCTGATGATCATAGGGCGTTGAACGGGCAATCGACAGTACAACCTTGTGGTAGCCGCATTCCTGTCCAGCTCGACTGTCACAAAACCGTCATGCCGGGGCATGGTGGCCCCGCTGGGGAGGTCACAATACATTGACGCCCAACCCGCGCCCCGGAGCTCGAAGCGATGGACAGCAAATGGTCAGACGACAAATTCCTGGACGAGATTCGCGCACACGTCGATGAGGTTGCCGACGCCTGTGTTGCGGCGCTCGGTACACAGAAGGATTTCGCTGACGTTTTTCGCAAGGACACCAGCAACTTCGCAACGCTGCCCGCGGACGCGCCGCAGGCACTCACGGACTTTTTTGCGCAGACCGATCGGCATCTGTTGCTTGAAAAAGACCTTGAAAAATTTCCGTTTGGCGTCGATGTGGCCCGTCTCGATCGCGGCGAACGCGTCTTTCTTGATCACGCGTTTTTTGCGTCCGTCGTTCTGCTCGCGAAGTCATTGCCCGAAGGCTACGCCGCTCCGTGCCTGTCGTCGCTGCTCAACCTCTCGGGAAATTTGCGCACGGCGCCATATCGCCGTTTGCTGGGCGTGTTGCAATTGGTGCTCGACGTTTCATCCGTGCACGGTTTCGAGCAGAACGGTCGCGCGCTCGCCGCTGCTCGTCAGGCGCGCTTGATGCACGCGGGCATCCGTCGATTCGCGCCGAAACTGATGCCGAAATACATCGAGACGTATCGCGGACAGCCCGTCAATCTCGAAGACATGCTCGGCACCATCATGGGCCTGTCACTCCTGGTCATTGATGGCATGCCTAAGCTTGGCGATGCGCTGCCGACAAAGGAGGCGGAAGACTACTTCTATCTATGGCGCGCGTTTGCAGTCGCAATGGGAATTCATCCGCCCGGCATGCGCGGCAACGATGCGTGGGTACCGGCTACGCTCGACGATGCTCGCGCATTTTACACGTCATACGAACGCCGGCATTACGAACTTGATCCGGCAAAGAATCCGGATGGCGTTGCGCTTGCTCGCGAAAATCTTCAAATGCTGCACACGTTGCTACCTGGGCCGTTACGCCTGCCAGGGTTGCGACGCATTCCAGAATTGTTGATGACGCAGCTGATTGGCGAAGAAGGATGTCGTCGTGTTGGACTCGAGCCGTACACCGTTCCGTTCGGATTGCATTGGCTCGCCGTTGGAACGTTAGACGTGATGGTTGGCTTCGGCCGATTTCTTGACAGCATTGATCCAACAGGAAGCTGGCACCCAACAATTTCGACGATCCTGCTTCAGAGCATGATCAAGCAGCAGTACGGTGGAATCGTGACGTTCGAGATTCCGGAATCAATCAAGCAGGTACAGGAGATGGTTGAACAAGCTGCCGCTGCCGAAAGAGCCAGAGGTACGCCAGGTCCAGCACCAGCGTGATGGCGCACAGCGACAACAGAAAGTGATTGGTGGGAAACACCATCAAACAAAACGCTGATGCGCAACCATTGCCCACCAGCTTCGCCCATCCGGCAACCAGCGAGTACTGCTGGGGCTCAATCTCCGACAATTCCACCACGACATACATCGTGGACATCGTGAGCGAGACAATAAATCCTGCCACGAGTTCAACGGACGCGTCAACTGGCCGTGGTCCCGGCTGATTCGCAAATGCGACAAGCATTGCGGCCCAACATGCATAGCTGAGGAGCATTCCCGGTTTGAACCAGCGCTTTACTTCGGGAATTCGAATATGACGCGCTCCGTTTAGCAGCACGTAACCGAACACCAGCAGTTCGAGAATAAATCCGCCGCGATTGAGCCACACAAACAGGCTGCCGTGATCGGTCTGACGCAAAATTCCCCACACGGTGACGTACGCGAAATTGGCGGCGACTGCTGCCGCCGGAATTTCCACGACGCCGTGTCGACGAATGTTTCGCAGCACCATGGCATACAACACAGCCCACGACAGATGGCCGATAGCTAACACGCCCAGTTGCAACGACGTGTACGTCGTGGTGTTCAGCATTTCGGATTGCGCAATCATGCGACACCTCCCGCAACCAACGCAACGCGCTTTGAGCGCTGATGCAACAACCCGATGTACGCCATGTCCAGAATGAACGAAATCAGACAAAGACTCATCAGAAACAGGTTGTGCCGATTCACGATGTAGCCGAATACGCTGAGCAATCCGGTGCCAATCATCTTGCTCCAGCCAACCAACGCCGAGAAGTCTTTGGCGTTGCCTTGTAATAAAAGCAGGATGTACAACGCCGACATCATCACGTTCAGGATGTAACCGGAAAACGCGCCGTAACCGTTGTCGTAGCCACCTTTGACAAAGAAATAGATCGCAAACGCCCACGCGACAATTCCAAATGCCATGGCCGGTTTGAATGCTTTACGCAGGTGTGGATTGGAAACTTGTTTATGTCCGTACTTGAAGGTGCTGTACGTGATGAACAAATCCTGCAAACACCACAAGGCGTAACCCCACGTAAACGCGCGCCCCATCGTCGATCCGATAATGAAGCCCCACACAAATTCCCACGCGACGTTGGCCGCAACCGCACCAGCCGGAATTTCAACTGCCTGACGTTTCACGATGGTGATCGCGGTACCGACGTACGCAACCACCCAGCCAATACACCCCGCGGAAAAGAGCGCGAGCTGAAAGACAGTAAAGTCAGTGGTATTGAACCACGGTTGGTGAAGAGTGAACATCTGTTTCAGTGTCCGGGCGCGTTAACCAACAGGTCGAGACTCCGTTGTGCTCGCTCTCGTAACGCTTCGGCACCGCGCGCTTCGGCGCGTTCAACTGCCAGACGAAAACACGCTTCCGCTTCGGTCGCGCGATTGTCGGACAACAGAATGTCGCCGCGAATGCGCATCAGTGCTGAGTCCCAGTTCCGTTCGCCACTAACATCCATCATGGCTTCGGCCGAGTCCAGTGCCAACAACGCTGAAACGGTGTCGCCGCTTCGCCAGTACGCTTCAGCCTGCAAGCTGTAGAAGTGCGTAGTGCCAATTTTCGATCCGCCCATCAGAAACATTGTCAGTGAGTTTCCAATAGTCGCGGGATCATTGTTCACCCAGCCGAGATAAATCGCCGCGACGGGAATCAGAAATAATCCAAATTGCTCTGACAGTTGCGTCGTATTCGTGGCATGACGCAGTACTGCATCACGATCACCCGATGCAACACCCAACCAGCACGCGCTTGTTTCAGCCACACCCATACTAAGCGGGTGCGCGAGTCGCGCTGCCTCTCGAATTGCAAATGCCTTCAATCGGAATGCGCTCTCGCTGTCGCCCAACAACCAGCAACACTCCGATGCAATCGACGCCGACGTGGTAACGATGTCGAGTGCAGTAAACGTGCGCGAGTGCAATACACGTCCTGGATAATCCATCGCGAGCACGTTTTCGAGATGCCGGCGCGCAAGTGGAAGTTCTCCGAGAAATCTGTATGATGCGCCAAGGCAGTACTGTGCCTCCATTCGCATCTCGAGTCCTTCATTCTCGGCAATACGCGCCAGTCTGTGTGCGATTTCAAGCGCCTTTGGCAAGTCACCCGACACATAGGTCGATACCCAGAGTCCGACAACGACCCAGAATATTTCCTTTGCTTCACCCAGTCGCTCACTGATCGCGTTGGCGCGTGCGTACGCAGCAATCGTCTCGGGCGCTGCGTAACCACGCGGTGATGAATACGCTGTGGCCAAAGTTGTGAGCGTGTTCAGTTCGATGGCATCGCGTTCGCGAGACTCTGGAAGCGTATCCAGCAACGTCAAGCCACGTCGCAATTGCGACACCGCTTCGGCCAGTGCCGAACGTTCCATCGCGCGCATGCCAGCTTGCGTCCACGCTTGAACGGCGTCCATCGTGCGCGCGGCTTCGGTCAGGTGATGCGCAAGCAATTCAGGTTGCGCTGCCGCCAGTGCAGGGAACTGTTCGGTGATGACATCGGCCACCCGCTCGTGCAGCGTGCGACGGCTGCTGCGCAGCAATAATCCGTACGCCGCTTCCTGAATCAGCGCATGTTTGAAGGTGTAGGTCGCGTTGGGAACGGTTCCGCGTTGATACAACAATTCGGCGTCGACCAATCGCGCGAGCTGTTGCTGCAGTGCGGTTTCGCCGTACGCGGATACCGACAACATCAGATCGTAATCAAACGTGCGACCGAGCACTGCACCGATTTGCGCGACGTCTTTTGCATCACCCAGGCGATCCAAACGCGCCAGCAGTGAATCCTGCAACGTTTCCGGTACTTCCATCAAATGCAGCAGGGTAGTCGGATCAACCATCGCGCCGCCGCTCACAATGCCCAACTCCAGCATCATGCGCGTGAGCTCTTCAACGAAAACCGGAATACCATCTGTTTTCTGAACAACCTGCGCGATGAGCGCCGCCGGCAGTGACGCCGTGCCCGACATCTGCAAAATCATTGTTCGAACGTCTTTGTCACTCAGGCGCGATAGCGTGAGATGCGTAACGTGCGAGCGCGAGCGCCACGGCACTTCAAATTCCGGGCGTACAGTGAAGATGACGAGCAGTCCGCGAATGGGCGGTTGGTCAATCAACGTCGTCAGAAATTCCAGCGTCGACGGATCCGCCCAGTGCAAGTCTTCCATGACCAACACGTGCGGTCGACGTTCGGCCGAACGTGTCAGAATTTGCACAAGCAATTCGACCGTACGCGCGCGTTGCCGCTGCGGCTGTGTGTTCAGCGCTGCGTAGCTGTTGCCCAACGACGCCGACAACAGCGTGGCCAGCAATTGCACACTTTCTTCGCGCGGCAACAACAGTTCATCCAGGAACTCTTCAATCCGTGCAAGGCGTTCGGCCGCCGTTGCATCCTGCTCAAAGCCAATCATGCCTTCGAGCAGATCAACCACGGGCAAGAGCGCACTGCTTTGATGCACCGACGCCGATCGGCCCACGATACACGTAAAACCTTCTTCGACGGCGCGAATGCGTGTCGCTTGCACCAGTCGCGATTTTCCGACACCCGCTTCACCGCTCAATAGAACGATAGAACCATTGCCTTCACGCGACATCGTGAGACGACGCGTAAGCAGCGCGAGCTCTTCATCTCGGCCAACGAGCGGGCTGAGTCTTCTTGCATCATCAAGTTCGAAGCGACCGTTACGTTTGGCTTCGCGCAACACGCGAAATACACCAACCGGTTTTGACACGCCGCGAAGTTCCTGCGTGCCCAACGATTCGACATCAAACCAACCATTCAGCAGTCGTTCGGTTTCACCGGACAACAAAATGCCATTAGGCTCGGCGATACTCTGCAGTCGCGCCGCGATGTTGGGTGTGGAGCCGAGCGCCAACTTTTCTCGGGTGCTTCCGCCGCCAACGTCGCCCGCTATGACAGTTCCTGTGTGAATACCAACGCGTACCGCCAATGCCGGCATGATCGCCCGAACGCGCGTGTCAATCGGCAAGGTGCGTACCGCTTCGAGCATGCCAAGTGCGGCCAGCGCGGCGCGACGGGCATCGTCTTCGTGAGCGTGCGGATAGCCGAAGTACACCAGAATGCCATCGCCCAGATACTGCGCAATATGTCCGTCGAATTGCGCAACAATGTCAGCGCATGCTTGCTGATACGCGCGGACCGTGTCGCGATAGATCTCGTCATCGAGTCGCTCAGCTAAAGCCGTCGACTCAACGAGATCGCAAAACAGGACCGTAAGCTGGCGACGTTCGGCGTCGACGCGATCCGGTCGCGCGTCGGGCAGGGTAACGCGGGCCGAACTTGGTGTTGATGCACGCGCGAGCGGTGGCGTATTTGGGGCCGTTGGTCTTGTCGCGCCGGGTGCTGGCGACGGCGCCAGCGATCCTCCGCATGATCCACAAAATCGAAAGTTTGGTGGATTCTCAAAGCCGCAGGTCGGGCAGGCGGCGGGCAGCTTTGTGCCGCACCCGCCGCAAAACCGCATTGAGTCTTCGTTTTCGAACGCACACGCGCTGCAAAGCTTCATGAATTCTGGGCGGAACGATCAACAGCCGGCTCGCGGGCAAGCGCGAGGGAGAAGTCTGCGAGCGCG
>JBDTTO010000199.1:0-6092 GCA_039930585.1 Gemmatimonadaceae bacterium | reverse complement strand
GTGGCAGTGACAACCGTGGTAGATGCGAGTGACCCATTTCCCGAATCGACGGAAAACGTCACGCCGACGCCCGCGATTCCAACTCCGGCCGCATCTTTAACCGCGACAACAGGTTTGACGGGCAGTGTGGTGGTCGGAACTCCGGTCTGTGCATCACCGGCAACGGTTACGAACACCGACGGTGTCGGCGCCGTGGGAGTCGTGGGTGTAGTCGGGGTGGTGGGTGTTGTGGGTGTCGTCGGCGGTGGTGAATCGCCGCTACCACCACACGCTCCAATCAGAACCGCCGCAATGAATATCGAGGCCACGATCGACGCTGACCGGAAATGTGTGCGTTTGGGCAAGAGCGACTCCCTGTGCGAAACCACTGAAACCAGCGCGAAAGGACAGCGCTACGCTCCATAGCGGGCTCTGGCGTCTGCCTGTACAGAAGACGCGCAAAACTTCAGCAAAACGGCTCAGTCTGCGCCCCTTGACCCCGCCTGTATCCACGGGGACGTTCTCCTTGACCAACCCCAATCGTCGGAGAACCGACGGTACCTTCACCCGTTCGTCGAGCCCATGTCACACGGATATTTCACGCGCCGAGAGGTGCTGGCAGCTCTCGCGGCCGTCGCTGCGCTTCCGATGGTCACTGCATGCGGCAGCGACAAGGCTGCAACACCGGCAGCGTCGAAGGAGGGTGAGGCGCTCGCGCTACTCGACGTGTTGGGCGCGAATCTTCTGAATCTGTTTCCCGAACAGGCCACGTCGCTGGGCCTCGACGTCGGCGCGAAGTCTGCGCTCCGATCACAGCTCGGCGATCGGTCGGCCGCGGGTCAGAAAAATATTGCGCAGCAGATCCGAAAAGATCTCGACACGCTGAATGCATTTGATGCGAGCACGCTGTCGCACGCAACGCGCACGACGTTTGAGGTTGTGCGGAGCGCCTACACCACATCACTGGAAGGATTCGCACTTCCGTACGGCGACATCACCGTTGGTAATTGGCGCAACACGCCGTATGTCGTTATTCAGAACGTTGGCGCGTATCTCGATGTCCCGCGTTTTCTCGACAGCGATCATCGCATTGAGACTGCACCCGACGCCGAAGCGTACATCACCCGCATGCAATCGTATGCGAAGCAGTTGGATGGTGAACTCGGTCGCATCAAGTCGGCGCGCGAAAGTGGCATGGTGCCGCCCGCATTCCTGATCGACAAAGCGTTGAAGCAGATGGCGCTGTCCGCGAAGAATGCACGTGAAGGCGGATCGCTCGTCGAGTCGATTGAACGTCGAACAAAAACGATTCCCGGCGATTGGGCCAAACGTGCGCGCATGATTGCACAGCAGGAAATTGCGCCGGCGCTCGATCGACAGATTGCGGAATTGAACGCGCAGCGCAAAGTCGCAACCGACGACGCGGGAATTTCAGCGCGGCCACATGGCGAAGAATTTTATCGCTGGGCGCTCAAAGCATCGACAACAACCACGATGTCGCCTGACGAAGTTCACGAACTTGGTCAAAGCGAAGTGAAACGTCTGCACGGCGAAATGGACGCGATCCTGAAGGAGATTGGTTACTCGCAGGGCAGCGTAGGCGAACGCATGAAGGGGCTCGCGAAAGATCCGAAATACAAATTTTCCGAAGGTGACAAAGGGCGCGCAGAAATCATGGCGTTCATCAACGACCGTTTGACGTGGATCAAGGCGCAGATGCCGCGTGCGTTCAACACGCTGGTAAATCCAAACATGGAAGTGAAACGACTGCCGCCCGAAGAAGAGCCGGGCGCACCAGGCGCGTATGGTGGTGCCGGATCAATTGATGGAAAGATTCCCGGTCGCTTCTGGATCAATCTGCGAACCACCGATTTGCACAGCAAATACAGCCTGGCCGATCTCACGTTTCACGAATCGATTCCCGGCCACATCTGGCAAGGTGAATACACACACTCGATGCCGCTCGTGCGTCAGATTCTTTCGTTCAATGCGTATTCGGAAGGATGGGGCCTTTATTCCGAACAACTTGCCGACGAACTCGGCGCATATGACACCGATAAAGTTGGACGACTTGGCTATTTACAATCAATCGCGTTTCGCGCGTGTCGTTTAGTGGTTGACACGGGACTGCATTCGAAACGTTGGACGCGTGATCAGGGCGTCAAATTTTTTGTTGATGTCAACGGTTCGAATCCCGAAGAAGTCGCGAGTGAAGTGGATCGGTATTGCTCGTGGCCCGGTCAGGCGTGCGGTTACAAAGTTGGGCACAGTGAAATCAATCGTCAGCGTGATCGATCAAAGACGGCGCTTGGCGCGAAATTCGATCTTAAAGCCTTTGATGACACCGTGCTTCGCGGCGGAAACGTGCCGTTGGATGTGCTCGCGAAAAACGTGGACGAATATTTGCGAACGGCGCCGCGTTAGTGTGGCGATGATGTGACGTGAGGCAAGTTCGCGGCCGAACAAACGCAAAGGTGGAGCATATGAGGATTGAACAACCTCATATCTCTTACGGAGTCAATCGACATGAGCGACGACCAGGTGATGCGTCCGTTCGGCCAGCTTGTTGGCAAGTGGAAATCTGAAGCCACCCATCCCAAAATGCCGGGAGTGGTTGTGCATGGGACCACCGTCATCGAGTGGCTCGAAGGCGAACGGTTTTTGATTGTGCGCGCGAGCACCGATCATCCGGACTTTCCGGATTCCATCTCGATCATTGGAAATACTTCGCAAGACCGCGTCGAAGGTGCCACCGGCAAGATTGCTGGCTCTGCAGATGATGATGCATTGCACCTGCACTATTACGACGAACGCGGCGTGTTTCGCGACTACGTTACTCGCTGGGAGGGAACGTCGTGGCTTTACTCGCGCGAAGTAAAAGGATTTTCGCAACGATTCACCGGTAAGCTCACGAATGACGGCGCAACCATCGTCGGTCTATCGCAACTTCGTGAGGATGACGTTCACTGGACGGATGATCTGGCAATCACGTATCAGCGGGAGAGGTAATATTTTTGGTCAGCCGTTCAGATCGAAAGAGATGAGCAAACGGAAACCCATGCTGAAGATCGACTACGTCGAACGTCCGCGGTTAACAAACGACGCATTAAACGATCTTTTTTCGCATGCGTGGCCGTCACACGCAGTTCGCGATTTCGCGTCCGTTCTTGAACGCAGTCTTACATACATCGCCGCGTTTGAGGCGGACGCACTCGTCGGCTTCGTCAATGTCGCGTGGGACGGTGGTGCACATGCGTTTCTGCTAATGCCGCCGCATTAATTTCTTTCTGAGCGTCGCGCAAACCAACACGGTCGAAATCCCCACACGACAATGCCAAACACCGATTCCCGCGTAACGATTCACATGGCGGCAAGCCTCGACGGTTTTATTGCGCGCCGAGATGGAAGTGTCGATTGGATGGAGACATCTGACAACTTCGCGGGCGGTGCCACCATGGACCCCGAGTTTGTCGCGGAATTTCTCAAGACGATCAACTGCTACGTGATGGGATCGCGTACGTACGAGACCGCCCTGAATTTCGAAGCGAAGGGATTCGGATGGGCATACGGCGACAAACCTGTTTTCGTCCTGACACATCGCGAGCTGCCGCGTACGCGCGAAACGGTTGAGTTCTATTCGGGCGATCTTACGCAGCTCGTGAATGGTCGCCTGCGTCCCGCGTTTGGCAGTATCTGGTTTGCTGGCGGAGGCGCACTCTCCGCCGAATGCCTGCGCCTCGGTCTTGCAGACGAAGTTCGCTATTCGATTTTGCCGGTGTTGATTGGTGATGGCATTCAGTTCTTCGAGAACCTCGACCAGGACGTTGCGCTGCATCTGGTCGAAGTCAAAGCGTATGTGAGCGGCATGGTGGCGCTGCATTACGAAGTACGAACGTAGGCGACAGCCGCATAACGCGCATTACTTCTACCTGATCACCATCTCAATTACCAAACCCGCACACGCGCCCTCGGCTCGAGATACAGGCGCTGCCCCGGCATAACATCAAACGCCTCGTACCACGCGTCGAGGTTGCGCACGGTGTTCATACGATACATCTCCGGCGCGTGATCAGTTGCGAGCTGGGCACGCAACCCGACCTCGTTCACTTTGGCACCATATGATTGTGCAAAAGCGATGAAGAACTCTCGATCATTGTGGCGTACGTACTCGCGGTCGCCAGCTTTTGCACCAAGTGATGCTCGATAGGCTTCGAACGCCGCAGTAATTCCGGCGAGATCCGCAACATTTTCTGTGCGCGTAAGCAAACCATTCACGTGCGCACCAGGCAGCGCCTCGTAGGCGGAGAATTGACGCACAATTGGATCGGCCGCGGCCTCGAAGTTGAGTGAGTCGCCACCAGTCCACCACCGATGCATGCGGCCGTCGGGCTCATAGTCAGCGCCCAACACATCCACAAAGTGACTCATATCGTGACCGATTAGCGCGCCAATGGCGCCGTACGTCGCCGCATCGGATGCAGTGGAATCGTATTTTGGCGACTGTAGAAGTGCCGCGGCAAACAGATACGCATTTTGTTGAAAGTTCAGTACCGCGCCAACGGTGTTCGAAGTCAGCGCCCATTCGCGTTGGTTGAATGGCATGTCCAGCCTCGCAATTGCCTGGCGGTAGTTTCGCTCTGCGATTCGCTGCGAATTTCCGAATGCATCCCGCGCGTCAATGCGAAGATCGCTCCAATTTTGCCAGTTTTCCGGGTATCCAATACCAACATACAGCGCGTCAATTTTGGCGAGCGCTGTTTTCCGGCTGGCGGCTGACAACCACGACGCGTTGGCAACATGTTTCCGAAATGCCAACGAGACATTCGCAATGATTCCGTTAACGCGCGCTTTCTGCGCTGACGAGAAATACCGGGTTGCATACAACTCGCCAACTGCCTCACCCATTTGCTCCTGAGTGATTTGCAACGTGCGCTCTGTGCGTGCCTGTTGATCACGCGGCTTACCAGTGGCTGCTTCACCAAATGCTTTTGGCAACAGTTCGGCATTGTCGTCAATGGCATGAAAGCGCAAGTAGTCTTTCCACGCGTCAAGCGATTGGGACGCAACAAGCGCTGCCACGCCTCTCACGGCTGAAGGCTGCCATGCTACAAAGACTTGTTTCTTGCCAAGGGACGCAGCTTCGAAGAACACATCCCAATTCATACCCGGCGCTTCACGCGCGAATGTCGCGCGGGACCACTGAATATTTGCGTTACGATCATTCGCGGTCGCCTCGGCCGTCGCGTGTGACTCGGCGATTGCAGTTTCGAGCGCCAACACCTGCTCTGCGCGATGATCCGCGTTGTCAATTCCTGCAAGCGTGAGTGCGCGCGCCACATACTTCTGGTATCGATTGCGCTGTTCGACGGCACGCGGCTCCTTGCTCAGATATGCATCACGATCTCCAAGCGCGATTCCGCCCTGCACCAAAAAGGCGCCGTAGTTTTTCTCACCGTGAATGCTGTGCTCAACCGACAGACCCAGTACGGATTGCGATTTGAAAATACCAACGTTGAGCGGATCCACATCGGCGCGCATGGTGCGGCCCAGCAATCGCGTCAGTGCGAGCTTGTCGCCAATGTTTTCGATGCGCTCAAACAGCGGCTTGAGTGGGGTGATTCCTCTCGCCTCAATTGTTGAATCGTCCAGCAATGCGACACGAAAGTCGTTCACTTTGCGCGCAAGTGTGCCAGGCCGCGCCGAGCGCGCGTCGTCAAAAATTGCTGCGAGTTGCAACCGAGTCAGTTCGTTGATGTCATCGCGAACGGTGTAACGGTTTTTACCATCCGGAATCACAGTCTCTCACAACCACGCACCATTGGCGTAGGCAAAGAAATCGTCACCCGGTTTGATGTTCTTGTCTACGGTACGTTCAACCTTTCCGACGGGGCCGTCATGCGTGGTTTGTGCTGCATGAGTCTGGGCGTTCAGAACGATGTCCGAAAACGGCCAGACGATAAGGAGGAACAGGCCTAGGCTGACTCGCGGACTCTGCATATATGACTTCGCACTGAGGTGGTGGCGATTCGAAGCGAATTGCCGTGACCTGCGCGAAGGTATCGACAACACGTTGGTGATCCTGACTTCCGATCACGGCGAAGGATTGGGCGATC
>JBDTTO010000198.1:0-6101 GCA_039930585.1 Gemmatimonadaceae bacterium | reverse complement strand
TTTGGCGGCGGCGCGCCAATTGAACCACGCACGCGGAACCCACGACTGTCGTGTGGCAACACGCCCCATCCAGTCACGCCCGGAAAATTGAAGCTGGGCAGGTTCGGCCACGAAAAGCGATAATCACCCGGTGGTGTGCCGTAATACATCACGTATCCCAACGGTACGCTCATGCGCGTTTCCATCAGTGCCGGAAACATTTTGCGCAACCATGGACCGCAGCAGAACACGTACTGATCGCCGCGCACCACGGTACCATCTTCGAGAATCACGCCGTCCATTTTGCCGTTAACGGTTGGTCCGGGCTTGACGCGCGACACTTTGAAATCAACGCCGTACTTTTGTCCGATTGCTGCAATGGCCTGCGTGGTTGCGCGTGCGCGAACCACTCCCGCATCCGGCTCGACAATCGCGATCGTTGTGTCATCCGCATTGATCATCGGCCAACGTTTGCGGACTTCGTCGCCGTCAATCACTTCGTGTTTCACACCGTCCTTGACCCACTGCTCGCGCGTGAGTTTCAGGAATGGTTCATCGGTCGCACGCATGATGACGTCGCCCGTCGTGTAGTAGAACTTGGTGCGGAACACCGGTGCCCATTCTTTGTCGAACTCTTCCCAGCGCTTGATGGACGCGCGCGCCCACTTGGACCACAGCGCAACCGTCGCCCGATCGCCGTAGGACGAACGCACGCCGCGGGATTCATCACCGCTGGTCGCCCGTGAATTTCCGGCTCCGTACTGATCGATGTGCGTGACCCGTACGCCACGCATGCGCAGATGATATGCGGTCCAGCTGCCCCACGTGCCGGCGCCCACCACCACGACGTGACCCACATCGCCGCCGCGAGGCTTCGCTCGGCTCGTCATGCCGGCGACCGGTGTAAAAGCGGGAGCAGATGCGCATCCGGCCGCGAGTAAGGCACCGGTCCCAAGGCTGGCGACTTTCAGGAAATCGCGGCGGTCCAATCCGGAAGTCGTTGCCTCGTCGGATGTTGGCTTCGCAGCGCTGGCGTCGGGATTCGCGTTATTCAAGATGTCAGACTCGAGAGTGGTTAAGTTTGTGCTCGCGCGCGAAGATGCCCCTGTTTCCACCATATCGCAATTGCGCCGTAAAGCGCAATCGGGCGAGCGGTGTAAGACAGGGGTCTGTAGTATCTCACCCGTGCGGTTCCCGCCCTTTTCAAGCCCAAATAAACAGATGCGACTTATCCGGTCCGTGTTGTACCCTGCTGTCGCTTGCGTCCTGTCCGCTGCTGCTGCTTCCAGCGCATCAGCGCAGGTCGATTCCACCGTCAAAACTGATAGCTCCGCTACCAAGCTGATCGTCGACATGGATCAGGCGGTGCGCGGCATGGACGTGTTCAAGAAAACGTGCGTCGAATGCCATACCAAGAGCGATGTCACCGGTCAGGATTTCAAGCTCAAGTGGAGCGGTCGTCCCGTTTATGAACTGTTCGATGTGATTCGCACCACCATGCCCGACGACAAACCCGGTAGCATGACGCAGGATCAGTACATCGATGTCGTCGCATACCTGGTGCGCCTGAATGGTGCCGCCAACGGTGGCCCGGCACTGGTTGCAACGGACACCGCAGGCCTCAAGAAAGCCAAGCTCGAAATCCAGGTTCCCTCACCAATGATCGATTCAGCCCGCACGAATCATCATCAGCTGGGCGCGTTGAACTCGACGCAGCGCTACATCGGCATTAATCATTTGTTCTCTCGTCAGGCTCCCAAGCCCTGACCGCCCGCCTCCGCCCCGCCCTGAGACCTCCTATGCGCGCCAGTGCTTCATTCGTGTTTGCGTGTGCTTTTGTGGCAGCAGCAGCAACTCCCGCGTTAGCGCAACGCACGCAGATCGTGAACGAAACGCTCAAGGCGTCGGCGACGCTGTCGCCCGGCATTCGCGTGGGTGATCTCGTGTTCGCGTCCGGACAGCTGGGCGGTCGCGATTCCACGATTCAGGGGCAAACGCGCACGGCGCTCGAAAGCACGAAGAAGGTCTTCGAGGCCGCGGGCACCACGATGGCCAACGTTGCGAAGTGCACGGTGTTTCTCGTGGACGTGAAAGATTTTGCCGGCATGAATTCGGTGTATACGGAATTCTGGCCAACGTCACCGCCAGCGCGCACGACGGTTGTAGTTGCGGCACTCGTGACGCCGGTTGCCAAAATTGAAATCGAATGCGTTGCGGCCATGCCCGCGAAGTAAGCTTCAAGCAGCAATAAAAACGGGCCGGCAATCCACTGCGATTGCCGGCCCGTTTTGTTTTCGTCAGCGCTTAGTTCTTCATCAACTCCTGCGATACACCCGTCGTGGCGCCCGGCGGCATCTTGTACTTGTCAAACCAGCTGCGCAGATACAATTGCGTGCGCATGAAATTGGATGGCGTTGAACTCGTGCCGTGCCACTCGTTGTTGAAACGAATCATCGCCGTAGGCACTTTGCGAATTTTGAGCGCCTCATAAAACTCTTCGGTTTGGCCAATTGGTGTGCGCAAATCGTTGACACCGGTCATCAGCACCGTTGGCGTTTTTACATTGCCCACGTACATCAGCGGCGAACGCTTGAGATGTTCTGTTGGATCGTCCCACGGATATTTCTCAAAGTTGTAGTACCACGTTGGGCCGTCGGTATTGCCAACGAAGCTTACCCAATTGATGACTGGGCATTGCGATGCGGCGCCCGCAAACCGATTTGTGTGTCCAACGATCCACGCCGTTAACACACCACCGCCCGAACAGCCAAACACATACAGCCGATTCGTGTCGATGTAACCACGACCAATAACCGTATCAACGCCCGCCATCAGGTCGTCGAAATCCTTGCCCGGATATGCGTTCTTGATCGCGTTACCAAACGCCGATCCGTATCCGGTTGATCCGCGCGGATTCGTATACAACATGACAAATCCGTTCGCAGCGTGATCCTGTCTCGAAAAATTGAATCCGCTGTTGTACATCGAGTGCGGGCCGCCGTGAATCTCAAGCATCATCGGATACTTCTTTGATGGATCGAAATCCGGTGGCTTCACAATCCATCCCTGCACGCGCAATCCGTCGGCCGCCTTGTACCACACTTCTTCAGTCGTCGCGAGTTTTTTGCCCTGCAAAATGTCCGCGTTCACGTCGGTGAGTTGCTTGACCGCGTTTGGTGTGCGCACATCAAACGAGATGATGTCGGTTGGTTGCATGGACGTCGTGCGCGTGCCAACCGCCATGAAGTTCTTTCCGATCTCGGCAGTCGTCAGCACCTGCTTTCCCGTCGTGATTGGTTTAACCGCACCTGCCAGCGACGTGTAATACAAATTGCGCGAACCCTCGTTCTCGGCCGTGAAATAAATGCCGAGGTTGTCGTCGGCCCAGATCATGCCTTGGGGTGCGCGATCGAATTTTTCGGTCAGTACATGTCCATTCTTTCCATCAGCATCCATGACGTAGATGCTCGCATCTTTCCACGTCGCATCAGTGCTGTCGTAACCTGAATACGCAATCAGCTTGCCATTCGGCGATGGAAGTGGATTTCCGTCGGGACCTTTGCGATGGGTCAGTTGCGTGATTGCACCACTCGCGACGTCGGCGCGATAAATCTCGCTTTCGCGCCACGCGTATTCGGAATCTGCCGTGCGCAACGAGGTGAACAACAAACCACTGCCATCAGTCGTGAACGTTGTTCCGTTCGCGGCCCACTCGCCGGTTGTAACCTGCCTCGGCGTACCTCCGTCAGCCGGCACAACAAACAGTTGTCGAAAACCATCTTCGAGAAACCCGGTGCGGTCCGCGCGATATTTCAGTTTCGTGACAACACGCGGTGCTTCCGTCCATTTCGCACCGCGAGGAGCGGCCGGCATGTTGATGCGCCACGCGTCCGATCCGCGCACGAGCATTCCGAATGCAATTGTTTTTCCGTCAGGCGACCACTCAATGTCTGATGGAGATTCGCTGAGACGCGTGATTTGCGTTGTCGCACCTTCGGCGTCCATGTAGCGCACCCAGATTTGCGATCCGCCCGGTTCACCCTGCGTGACATACGCAATTCGCGATCCGTCGGGCGACCACTTTGCACCTGACCCTTTCGTCAACACGCGACCACGCGTGCCGTCGGCATTCATCATCCACAAGGATGATTCGCGTTTGTCATTGATCTTGTCCGTCCACGTTCGCGTGTAAATCACGCTCTTGCCGTCCGGTGACATCGACGGCGCCGACACATCTTCCCAGTCGAGATAATCGTTCAGCGAAATGCGATCTTTCGGAACGGGTGGCGGCGCGGCCTGCGCGTTCGCCGACGGAAGGTGAGTGAACGAGACAAGCAGAACGGGCAATGACACCTGCAGGACAGCGCGCGCGAAAGCGGGAATGCGCATGTGACCTCCATTGGGAATGCGGGCACGACCTGGGACGATCCTGGGACAAGCCGGAGATAACGTACGGCTACCAACTGATGCGCGCGAGGGTGCGACGCAGGGTCAGGATTGCCGAACCAAACGTCGCACCCTCGGAGGTCTTGATCGACTACTTGTTTGGTACGGCGCCCGCAGCACCTGCGCGTCGGGGATCCGCACCGGCCATCACATTCTTGCCGTCAATCGAAACCGCGGCACCGTATCCCTCACGCAACTCGCCGCGCAACGACACGAAGGTCACTCCATATCCCATCGCACGCAGCGCCTTGATAACGTCGGGCGAGAAGCCGTCTTCCATTTGAATGTTGTAACCGGCCGGGGCGCCGCCCGCTGCTGGCGGACCACCACCGCCTCCCGGAAGAAAGCGCGGAAGCTCGAGTGCCTGTTGCGGATTCAATCCAAAGTCCAGCGCACCAATCAGCGATTGATATACTGCCGATGTAATCCAAGCATTGCCCGCGGCACCAACTGCGAACACCGGCTTCTTGCCTTTGAATGCAATCGTTGGCGCGAGCGTTGAACCATGGCGTGCAAATGGCAAACGTGATCCGTACTGCGTTGGATCTGTGCCGTAGGATGTGAGTTTGTCGTTGCTCAAAAATCCAAGGCCGGGTGCGACATAAAAATTACCGCCCCATGTTCCCAATGTTTGTGTAACCGCAACAACGTTGCCTTCGTTATCGGCGACAGTAAATGCCGTCGTTCCCATCGAACGACACGTTGTGACTTCGAGCGCGTGATCTTCGCCGCAGGGAGATTCAGGACGCGCGGTCGCAATTGACGTTTCCGTGTTCGGGAGCGCGTTCGGGAATGTTTGCATGAACCCCAATTCACTCAATTGCTTCTCGCGGGCACCAGATGGCGCGCCGGTGGTTGACGCGGGTTTCGCCGCCGCCTTGAGACACTCAAGTGTGTCACCGCGCACATCGGACGGTCGCAGTGCTTTGTCCGCCTTGAAGCATCCCCAGCGAACGCGCGCCGTATCGCGATTGGTAATTGGCGCAATATCAACGGCCCACAAACCAGGATCGGCCACACGATTGCGCGTTGATGGCACGAGAAACCACGCGCTCAACGCTGCGTTCAGCGTGGCGACGTCGTATGTGTAGTTGACCGGCTTTGGAAACTGTTCCAGCAAATTCATTCGCGCGACTAACTCTGCACCGCCGCTTACCGGTGGTGCGCTCGACCACAACGTGTAGCCGCGATACGTGCCACTTACGGCTTCACGCTCCGGCGCGTAATAGCGCGCAAGATCGCTCAATTTCATTGCGTTGCCCTTGGCATGAATGTCGTCAATCCACTTTTTGGCAACATCACCTTTGTAAAAACCATCCGCGCCTTTTTCGGCAATCTGTCCAAGCGTGTATGCGAGATCCGGATTCTTGAGCGTATCGCCCGCGAGCAACGGTTGTCCGTTGCGGAAGAACAACGCTTTGCTCGATTCGTATTTCGCAAACGCATCGCGCTCGGTTGCGAGTGTTGTCGCCAGCCCTTCGCTTACGACATAACCATCACGCGCTGCGCGAATGGCCGGCGCCAGCAAGTCTTTCCACGCAACTTTACCGCTGCCGTATTTCTTCCACGCAGCATACATACCGGCCGTCGTGCCCGGCACGTTTGCAAGCACCGGCCCGTCCGACGGATAACGTCCATTTACCAGCAATGACGTATTCGACAGTGACACATCTTCC
>JBDTTO010000197.1:0-6124 GCA_039930585.1 Gemmatimonadaceae bacterium | reverse complement strand
AATAACACCGCAGGTTCGGCGCGATCGAGACAGGCACGCACGCGCACAAGTGCGCGCGCTAATGCCACCAGCTGTCGTTCGCCGCCACTGAGTGCGGAGACTGGCGTATGAAATAGTGACGAGATTCCCAGGCGGCGAATGATCGTTTCGCAGTGATCTGCGAATGCAGTTTTGTTCTGTGAGGTCGTATTCTTTACTGACCACGCAACATTGTCGCTCACTGATCGGTGCGGAAACAACGCCCCGTGTTGATAGACCAATCCAACCGCGCGTTTTTCGGGCGGCCAATGTGTCACGTCGTGCTGATGAAGGCTGATTGCCCCACTCGAAAGCGTACGCACTCCCGCAATAGCTTCAAGCATCGTGGTTTTGCCTGAACCTGCCGCACCCACAACCACTCCAAACGCAGCGGCGGGAATCGTGAACGACACGTTCGTTAACGCGAACGCACCTGCGCGTACGCTCACGTCGCTGAGCGTGATCACGTGACCGGCGTGCTGTGACTGCGTAACGCACGCAGGGCAATCAACGGCACGAGCGACAGCAGCGCCAACGCGGCTGCAACCGGTAAAGCTTCCGGCAATCCGTAACTGGTGAAACGTTCGTAACTCAGCACACTGGCCACTTTCGGATTGTACGCGAGCACGACAATCGCACCAAACTCGCTGACGGCACGCGCCCACGTTATTACGCCTGCGGCGAGAAGACCGCGCGCACTGAGTGGCAACGTGACGCGCCACCATGTTTGCCACGGTGAATCACCAAGTGTGCGTGCGGCGTTTTCGAGCTGCAGCGGTACTTGTCCAATGGATTCGCGCGCCGCGCTGACAAACAGCGGTGCGCTGACGAACAACATTGCGGCGATGATGCCGAGCGGCGTGCCGACAATGCGAAGACCAGCTTGCAGGAACACTTGTCCAACGGGGCTATTGCGACCAAACACTAACAGCAACGCGATTCCGGCCACGGGATGCGGCAACACCAGTGGCAAATCCAAGAGTGCTGCGAGGAGCGCGCGTCCGCGAAATGATCGACGTGCCATCAACCAGGCAAGCGGTGTTCCGCCGACCGCGGCCAACATGGTGGCAGATGTGGCAGTGCCGATGGTCAGCAGCAGCGCATTTCTGAGCTCTCTATCTGTAAAGAGCAGCGACAGGCCGCGCGCGCCCGAACCGCCAATCAGCGCGCCGACAGGCAGCGCGAGCAGCAGCAACAGGCACGAGGCGGCAACAGCGGCGAGAATACCCGAGAGGGGCTGCACGGCGCACAGTATAAGCGACGCCCGGGCGAGACGACAGCGATAGGCCAATCGTCCGACCTTGATGGAAGCGGCGGCAACCTGTTCCTTTCTTTGATTGCCTGCCTCAAACGCGCACACATCGGCTGCACGAGCTGATCGTTTCACGCACTCCAACCTCCGTGGCATGCCCGAACTCGCAATCGAAGTACGCGACATCGTAAAACGCTACGACCACCACGTCGCAGTGAAGACGTTATCGCTGGCGGTACCGAAAGGCGCTGTGTACGGCCTGCTCGGTCCAAATGGTGCCGGCAAAACGACCACGATTCGCATGTTGCTCAACATCATCGCGCCTGATTCCGGATCGGTGCGCATACTTGGTGCGCCGCACAACGATCCAAAGCTGGTTGATCGCATCGGATATTTGCCCGAAGAGCGCGGACTCTATCGCAAGATGCAGGTCCGTCGCGTCCTCCGTTTCCTCGGCGAACTGAAAGGGCTGCGCGGTGCGGACCTTGATCGGCGTATCGATCACTGGTTGGATCGGCTGCAGTTGCGCTCGGGCGGACAGGATTGGGGTGCCGCGAAAGTTGATGAGCTCTCGCGCGGCATGCAGCAGAAAGTGCAATTCATTGGCGCGCTGTTGCACGATCCCGAACTGGTGATTCTTGACGAACCATTCAGCGGACTTGATCCGATCAACGCACAGGCGCTGAAAGACACAGTCGTGGATCTCAAGAAGAATGGGCGCACGGTTATTTTCAGTACGCACATTATGGACAACGCCGAACGTTTGTGCGATTCGGTATGCATCATTGCGCAGGGCGAGAAAATTCTGGATGGTGGCGTGGCGGAAGTGCGCGCCGCGCACGGTGGGCGCATCGTTGCGCTCAGTCTCGAAGGCGCACCAACGTCTTCGGTGCAACTTGTGCTGAACGATCGTACCCTGGTTGCGCGCAGCGATGATTCAAATCGTTTTCTCGAATGTGAACTCGCGGCCGGTGCCCGTGCACCCGATTTGCTAAAAGCATTGGTGAACGCGGGCGCAAGCATCGAACGGTTTGAACTCGTGCGTCCTTCGCTGCACCGCATTTTTCTCGAGAAGGTTGGCGCCACTCACGTAGAAGACGGCATGTCGGGGCAGGGATAAATCATGGATAAACTTTTCGCCATTATTCGTCGCGAGTATCTGGAGCGCGTGCGATCACGCTGGTTTCTGATCGCTACCTTGTTTGGCCCGATCTTCTTCGGACTGTTGATGTTTCTGCCGGCGCTGATTGCGTCGCGTGAAAAAGCATCGGGTGATGCGAGCAAGATCATCATCATTGATGCAACTGGTGCGGGCCTTGGCGATCGCGTTGCGGCGCAATTGGCTGGCGGAATGTCGGGCACCGGCGGGCAGTCTCAGGTGAATGTCGTTGCGGCTGATGCAGTTGCACCCGCAGAATCACTGGCGACGCACGCGGTGATGACCGAGAAGATGAAAGGTTATCTGGTACTCGACAGCGGCACGGTTGCCGGACATCACGCGCGGTATTCAGGAAGCAATACGACCGCGATCTTTGACATGCAGCAGCTTGATCGCGCGATCCAGCACGAAGTGTTGGGCATGCGTCTCGAAAAGAGTGGCATTGATCCGGAATTGGGACGCGAACTTTCCAGTCTGAACGTGAACTTCACAACGGAGCGGCTCACGAAGCGCGGCCGAGGTGGTTCCGGGAACGTTAGCATCTTCTTCGGTCTGGCCGTCGCGATGTTGCTGTACATGACAATCTTCATTTACGGACTGAACGTGTTGCGTGGTGTGCTCGAAGAAAAACAGACCCGCGTTGCTGAAGTGGTCATTGCGAGTGTGTCTTCGACGAAACTGTTGCTTGGTAAAGTGATCGGCGTGGGCGCCGTTGGCTTCACACAGTTGGTGTTGTGGATGTCGATGAGTTTCGTGATGTGGAAGGTTCGCGCCCCGATTCTCGCGAAGATGGGCGTACAGCAGATGCCGGGTGGATTTCCTGACATCACGTGGGGCACGGGGCTGATTCTGCTCGCGTTCTTCGTATTGGGCTTCATGTTCTATGCCGGATTGTTTGCGGCGGTTGGCGCGACCGTGAACAGCGAGCAGGAAGCGCAGCAGGCCCAGATGCCGGTGGTATTGCTGTTGGTGTGCAGCGTGATGTTTGTGCAGAATGTGTTGCTGACTCCGGACAGCGCATTGTCGCGCACACTTTCACTGATGCCTTTCTCTGCACCAATCGTAATGCCACTGCGTATGACCGTCGCACCCGTGCCTGCACTCGACATTGCGATGGCGCTGCTGTCGGTGCTTATCGGCGCCATTTTTACAACGTGGTTGGCTTCGCGTATTTATCGGGTCGGACTTCTCATGTACGGCAAGAAACCGTCAATGGGGGAGATCATGAAGTGGGTGCGTCAAGGCTGATACGCAACGAAGGCCAGGCATCTGGCCTGGCCTTCGTCACGTCCGCGCACAAACCGTCGTGCACTTCAACCAAAAGTCCGAAGTAACTAGACCGAAGCCGTCGCGCCCGAGCAGTATTTGTCGAACGCACCAACCAGATCCTGCGAGATCTGCTGCGCCGTGCGTCCCTCGATCTGCCAACGCTCCAGCATGAAGACCACATCGCCGTCTTTCATCAGCGCAATTGACGGTGAGCTGGGCGCATAACCCGTGAAGTAACCGCGCGCCTGCGCCGTTGCATCCGTGTCCTGACCGGCAAACACTGTCGCCGACACATCGGGCTTCACGGTGTTCTGCAGAGCCATTGCAACCGCTGGACGCGCATTGCGCGCGGCGCAACCACACACCGAATTCACCACCACCATCGTCGTGCCTTTGCCCTGCAACTGCTGATCGACCGCGTCGACCGTTCGTAATTCCTGCACACCAAGGCGAGTCAACTCCTCACGCATTGGACGCACAATCTGCTCGGGGTACATCATCGTTCACAGCTCCTAGTAATCATCGTGTTCGTCGTCTTCATCGTCATCGGCGTTGCGCACGAGCGCGAGAATGGCCGATTGCGGGACAACGAGATACAGCTCGTTCTCAAATGTGATTTCGACCGCCGCTTTGCGAAAAAACAGCGCGTAATCACCCGGGACTGCCTGCATTGGTACATACCGCGCTTCCCGACCGTTCCCGGAAATACGCCACGGTTCATCTCCTCCCTGATCCGTGAGGTCGGGCAAAGCGAGTCCGGGACCTGCCGACACAATCTCACCGCCCTGCACTGCCTGATTGTCGATGGCCGATGGCGGCAAATACAAACCCACCTTCGTGCGCTGATCGCCTTCTTCGGCTTTCACCAGCACGCGGTCACCCACCACGATCAATCGCTTGTTCTTTCGGATCATCAACACTCCTCACGCCCAGGTACGCATACTACTGGTAGCCGCATTGCGGTTACCGCATAGCGTCTGCCATCAATTTAACGGCCCCGCCGGCCGAATGAGATGAAATTTCGTCTGCCGATTGAACGCCCAGCGCACTTTGCCGTTGGCATCAATGATCACGTCCTCCTCCTGCGCCGACCGAACCTGCTGGTTGCCCCATTCGGGAACCGCCGTCGTGGCCTGCAGCTCGACGGAGAACCACATGCTGGGAATAATTTTGTGATCTCCACGCCCCGGCACGCCATCCTGATAGTCCCACAAGCCGATAAGCGGGCCCGCACCATGACCATTCAGGCCGATCGGGTGAGAGTACAGCGTGCCATCGATGCCGGCCGCCTTCATCCGCGCGAGACTGCGTTTCAGCGCGTCGTTGCCAGTGTTGCCGGGAATCAGCTCTGACATCTGAATATCCTGCAACTTGTTCGACATCAGCAACGCTTTCTGAATGCCGGCGGGTGGTTCGACCTCACCATCTTTCAACACGTACGCCATGTGCTGCGTGTCGGTGTTAAGTCCCATTGCCGTAATTCCAAAATCACAGTGCAACACATCGCCTTTTTGAATGGTGGGATTCACACCCACCAAATCACCGACGCCAAACTGACGCTGCACTTCGATGCTGGTTTGAAACCACGTGCCAAGTCCGAGATCATTCACGCGCTGACGCATCCACCACACGACGTCATCCGCTTTCGTTACGCCCGGCTTGATCACCTTGTTTGAAAACGCTTCGTCGATGATTGCCCACGCGAGTTTGTTGAGCTCGAGAAATGCCGCTTCTTCATCCGCCGTACGCGCCGCAATCATGTCTACCGCCAATGCCTCAGCGCCCACCATCTTTGCCGTCCATTCCGGACCAAGCGCCTGCTGCATGCCGTCGCGTTCACCCGCGGACAATCCATCCGCAAATGCAAACGTGCGCGAAACGTTGATCGCAATCTGTTTTGGTTTGCGCTCTTCGATAACCTGCTTGAGCACACTCCACTGATCATCGCCCCACAATTCCGCCGTCTTATCATTCGTCACCTGTCCCGCTGGCGCTGCAGCAACCGGCTTCGTGCTCCGTACGGCTTTGTACAAATTGCCTTGCGACGTTCCGCCGAGCGCCAACCGCTCAACGCCATCTTTTGCGCCGCGATCGAAGAACACGTAGATGGTGCGACGACGCGCCGAAAACGTGGTGGGCGATGTGATCGCGCGAAACACCGGATCTTCGTTGTACTCGCGCATCGGCACGACCCACATGTCGACACCACGTTTTCGCATCAGCAGCGGGAGCGTTTTCTCCATTCGCTCTTCCAGCCACTTCTGCTGACGAAATGCCTGATCACGCAGCGTGCCAAACGGACGCAGTGTATCGGCGGCGGTTGAACCCGACTGGCGCGTGCCCGGTGTTGCCGGCGTGACAACAGGTTGTGCACCAATGGCGGTGGCACTCAGGAGTAACGCGAACGAAACAGAAAACGAAGCGCG
>JBDTTO010000196.1:0-6125 GCA_039930585.1 Gemmatimonadaceae bacterium | reverse complement strand
CAACTTCGGGACGAACACGTTCTACTGTGTTTTTCCAGGTCTCGTGCCACAAACGACAATCGAACGGCGTTTCGAAATCACCCTTGTCGACCGATCGTTCAGCTTTTGCATCGGCAATGCCACAACCGCCCTTGCCCAGATTCAGAATCGACAGCTGATGCGTGGAATCAACTTTGGCGAGCGCGATACCAAGATTACGTGCCCATGAGTCGCCGACCAGCATGAGGCGAACGCCGCCGCGCCCTTGTGTGATGAGCGCGTTTGTACCGAACTGCGGGGGTGGCGGCGGTTGCAGAAACAGTGCGCTGCCGGCCACGCACAATGCTGGAAGCGCCAGCGAAGATATCAAACGCCCGCCACTCAACTTCGAGTAGCGAATGGGGTGCTCAATCAGCTCGTACGAAATAATCGTGGCGATCGCGATTGCGACTGCAACAACCGCGATCTGCGTGACGCCGCGGTGTCCGGTAAACGCAGGCGTCAACACCACCATCAATGGCCAATGCCAGAGATAGAGTGAGTAGCTGCGTTCGCCCAGCCACACCAATGGGCGCCATTGCAAAACGCGGACGAACGCCGCGTTCGGATTAAGCACCACTGCTGAAATAATTGCGACACTGCACAATCCGTGCAGTGCAAGTCCACCGCGATACAACAACGGTGTTGCCGTCGTCATTGTCGCCCACAGGCCCGCGATAACCAGCATGGCAGGCACCGCCATCATGGCTACAATCAGCGCGGCGGGTTTAGACGATGAACTCGACGGCTCCGCGTTGTTTCCGAATGCAAACGCCGCCAGCGCCGCACCAATGAGAATGGCGCCGGCACGGGTGTCCGTGCCAAAATACGCGCGATTCGCTCCGAACAGCGCAAAGAACGTTGGTGTTAATGCGAACGAAACAACGGCCAACGCGATGCACAACCACGCAAATGTCTTGACGCTCAACTTGCCGAACTTGAATGTCAGCAACAGCAAGAGCGGAAACACAATGTAGAACTGTTCTTCAATCGCCAATGACCACAAGTGATTGAGCGGCGAATTGCCAGGGCCAACGCTCCAGTATCCAACATCGAACAGAATGTTGAACCAGTTGCTGGCGTATATAACGGCGGCAACACTTTGCCCATTCAGTACTGACAGCTCGCTGGGCAGTGCATGCGTGCGCGCCCAGAACTGTGCGGCGATAACGAGCACCAATACCGCGGGCACGAGGCGACGTGCACGTCGCGTCCAGAATTGCGAGAGCTGAACCGTGCCCGTCGTTTGTTGCTCGCGCAGCAGAATACTCGTGATGAGATATCCCGACAGCACAAAGAACAGATCAACGCCCAGAAATCCGCCGGGCAACACGCCGGCGTGAAACGCAACGACCCCGGCGATGGCCACACCACGCAATCCATCAAGAGCACTGATGCGTGGTGCGCCGCGATTGGCGCGTTGCGCGCCGGGAAGGTTATACCGCTCGGATAACTCTGGTAGCGCCGGTGACGCTGACAACGTGAAGCCTCATTAGTTGCGCGCGTCGATCGTGGTCAGTCCCACGTCGTCCAGCGTGATGCTGCCAGCTTTCGCGCGATCAAACACGAGACGAATGGTACGAATCGTTGACGGATCGAACGCGGAATTTGCCGCAACAAACGACGACATTGGCATGACGTACGTTGTGCCCACCGGTTCTGACAAAGTCGGGAACACGGTTTTGTCACGTCCTTTGCGACGATAGATGTACGTCTCGATGGGCATGCGCACCGGACCAAACGTACTCAGAACCACGTGCGCCGTGTGTCCACCGGCGTCCACAACCTCCACACTGAAATCGGGTGGAGTTGAATCTTTTGGCGTGGGTTTCTTTTTCGGCGTGGGTTTTGGCTTTTCTTTTTTCTTCGCGCTGTCAGTTTTTGCAGCGGCGCTGTCTTTCTTGGTGGAGTCGCGCGCAACCTTGCGCGGACCCGGACGAACATCCGTCGTTCCAACCGTCATGAGCAACGCAGAATTCGGGCCAACTCTCCACGCGGAGCGCAATGAATCAGGCACCGAAATCTCGACGTGCGCGGGCGCACGAAGTGTGACCGTGTCTTTGCCGATTGGTGAATTATTCCAGCCAAACTGCGCGAGGTTGCTTTTGAATGTGCCGCCACGTGACCGCGCAGGAACATCCGTTTCCTTCCATGATGACAACGAGTCGGCGGTGATACGTACACCCGGCGCCGTGCCAGTTGATACATCGACATCTTCGTCAAAACCGGCCAGTACGTGCGTGGCCGCATCCTGATAGCGCGTTTGATACATCGTCGCCGGAAGCCAATCACCCGCCGCGCGATGATCGCGGAACATCGGCATGTAATCCTTCACGCCATGCAACGTTGTTTCCAGAAACGCGCTGATAACCACGCGACCAAAGCGACGCTGTTCTTCGCCATCAATCAACGCCTTCAAGTTCAGCGAGCGCACGGAGAAGCTGCCGTTGTCCTTGTTATTCCAGACGGTGTTCCACTGTCCGTGATTCGCGCGGTACATCCAGATGGCCGATTTGAATCCACCGTCGGGGCGCGTGTACTTGATGCGATTGTATTGCGACAGACCGCTGAATGTCGAGACGTCGCCATCGTGCGCGCCATGAATCACGAGATAGTTGTAATCACTAACCGGCGTCGACTGCTCGGCAGGCTTGTACTGTCCGTCAACTGGCGCAATTGCTACGAGCGCTTTGATATCAAATCCAAAATCGAACTTGATCGTGGCGTCGTCGGGATATGCGGGCAACCGATTGAACGCGCCCGCAATACCAACAGCTTCGCCACCGCGCGAATGTCCCATCAACGCAATGCGCGACATATCGATCTTGTGATACAGCGGTTTACCCGCCGTATCGTTCATCGCCTTGAGTGACTGCAAGTGCTTGAGCAACATCCACGCGCGCGCATCATTCTCGCCGCGAATGCCACCGTTCAAAAAGTTTTCGTCAATGCTGGCCAGAATGAAACCGCGCGACGCCAGCAATTCGCCGAGCCATTGGTAACCTGGATCGGAATAGTCTTCCATGCTGTGATTGCCGTGTACCACGAGCACGAGGGGAAACGGCCCCGGACCTTCGGGATACCACATGCGCGCGTTGCGCGGAAATTTCGTGTTGTCGAATCCCCAGTACTTCTTGCGGCTCTTCGCGGCGGGCGGATCCATCTTCGCAAACGGCGACGCATCAACGGTTGCCGTTTTGTACGTCAAGGAATCGCGGTACTCCGGGCGATGTTTGTCGCCACCGCTTCCGTAGTAAAGCTTTTTGTACGTGAACGATCCGGGCAGGCCGGGATTCGGTGCCGTGATTGTGCGATGGGCCAGCACCGTCGCGGCATCGCTGGGCGTGAGCTTGAGCGGCTGAACGCACGCGCCGAGTAACAGGAGCGGCGCGAGGGCGGCAAGGCGTGCAGGCGCGGCACCGAGACGCCGAGTGCTCGTAATATTGGGCCCGCGGCGGCTGTCGAAACGGCGATCGCCGAAATGGCGATTGCCGATGGGGCGCGGCTGGGCAGAAATGGCGGTTGGAATAGTCACGGCCGGACGATAGAGCAGAATCCACTCGCGCGCTACGCTCCGATAGCGCATGTTCGGGTATGGACAGACGCCACTTCGTTTCTACGCTGGCCGGTGCCACAATGGCCCCCGCCGTCATTCCTCACTTCTCGCCCGACGCCTTCCGACGGCTGGCCGAGGCCAACGAAGCGGCTGGTGTCCGCCACGTGCCTTTGGGCTCGCCCGGTGCGCCGTTTGACCCGGCACTGCTGCCGGCCGGCAGCGCCGAACTCATGGCGAACGACGAAGCGTTCTGGGAGCCAATCCAGCGCGCCTTCGAAGTTGATCGCAGTTACATCAATTTGAACAATGGCGGTGTGTCGCCAACGCCGACGCACGTGGTTGAGCAGATGATTCGGGATATTCACTTCTCGAACGAGATGCCCACCATCCATATGTGGCAGACGCTCGACCCGCGCCTGGAAAGCACCCGCCGCGAACTTGCCATCGAGTTTGGCTGCGACACCGAAGAAATGGCGATCGTGCGCAACGCGTCCGAAGCGCTGGAAACGCTGATTTTCGGCATTGATCTCAAAGCCGGCGACGAAGTGATCGTCAGCAACCAGAACTATCCGCGCATGTTGACGTCGTGGCGCCAGCGCGCGCGTCGCGAAGGCATCGTGGTGAAAGACATTTCGTTTCCGGTGCCGCCGCCGAATATGCAAACCATTGTTGATCGGTTTGCTGCCGCGATTACGCCGCGCACGCGCGTGATGGAGATAACACACATCACGAATCTCACCGGACAGATTTTGCCGGTGCACGACATCATCAAGATGGCGCGCGCAAAAAACATTGAAGTGTTTGTGGATGGCGCGCACGCGTTTGCGCATTTCCCGTTCAAGCGCGATGAACTTGATGTGGATTACTACGGCACCAGTTTGCACAAATGGTTGATGGCTCCGGTGGGCACCGGGTTTCTGTACGTGCGCAAGGACAAACAGAAAAACATCTGGCCTCGCATGGGTGCTGATCCGGAGCTCAACGAAAACATTCGCAAGTACGAGCAATTTGGTACACATCCCGCGGCCAACTTCAACGCGATTTCAACGGCAATTGCGTTTCATCGTGGTATTGGCGCCGATCGAAAAATTGCGCGGTTGCGCTATCTGCGCGATCGCTGGGCGAAGCGTTTGCTGGCCGAAGGAAACGGTCGCGTGAAAATTCTAACGCCGCTTGATTCGCCGAACGCCGGTGGCATTTGCATGGTGAACGTTGACGGACTCGATCCGGTAAAACTCGGTAGCTGGTTGATGAGTCAACATCGCGTGATCAACACACCGATTGTGCATGCCGAATTCGCAGGCATTCGCATTTGCCCAAGCATCTATACGAGCATCGAAGAGATTGATCGTTTTTCGGAGTTCGTGCTCAAGGCCATCAAGTCGGGCATTGCCTGAGTGATGCGACGAAATCTGTTTCGGGTTTTGTGCTTCGCTTCCTCATTCACAATCGGCGCAGCAACAACACACGCGCAGCGATTTGAAGGCATCATCACCATGAAAGTGAGTGGTGGCATGGGGGCCGCGATTTCGGGCAATCGCGCGGGTCCCGGGCGTTCCGGCGGTGCACAGATGGCGGATGGGCGTGGCGCGCCGGGACGAGGCGGAGCGCGAGGCGGCCCGCCGGGCAGGGGTGCCGGAGCTGAGGCTCGCGGCGCCGGGCGGGTTGGCAGCGCGGATCTTCCCAATGATCCGCGCGCCGAAGCGCTGCGTGCCGCGATGGCGGGTGGCATTCAGCAAATCGAGTACATGACGCGACGCGGCAAGATTCGCATCGGACTTGGTGGTGGTGCAGGCGCGGCTGCTCCGGCGGCGATGATTTACGCGCCGGAGGACGGCGTGGTGTACACCGTTTTTCCAGCGATGTCGATGTACGCCGAAATGTCGATGAATGACATGATGGCCGCGACCAGGGCAGATACGTCACCGGCAGCGACCGGTCGTGCGGCGCCTCGTCCTCCGGTCGTCACGCACACCAAACAATTTGAGTTGATTGCCGGCCATCGCTGCGAGCACATATCCGTGACGACTGGCCAGCAGAAAACCGATGTCTGTATGGGGAAGGGACTTGGCGTCTTCATCATGCCGGCGGCTGGTCGAACGGAGGCGTGGAATCAGGTGATGACCGAAGCGAACGGATTTCCGCTCAAGGTGGTGGGCGCCGACGGCAGGGTCCTGATGGAAGTCACCAAAATCGAACGCAAAGCGCTGGGCGAAGCTCTATTCAACGTTCCGGATACGTTCACGAAGATGCCCGATTTCAACCGTCGCCCGCCGGGGTAGCACGCAGGAGTTGGCCAGTCGGCGCAGTGGCATTTTGGTGCCGCCCCAGAGCATCGGTCAAACGGCTAACGGTAGTTCTACTGATCTCCCCGACTGAAACAACCAGAGGCGATGCGCGTTAGTAATCTCAGCACCCAACCAAGGTTATTCAGATGATCATTTCATTTATCGTCGCGCTGGTTCTGGCCACACTGCTTCATGGTGGCGCTCGCAAGTTCGTCCGGGATCGTTTGCGCGGGTTCAGATCCTGACCTTGCAGGAGGCGCCGG
>JBDTTO010000195.1:0-6126 GCA_039930585.1 Gemmatimonadaceae bacterium | reverse complement strand
GTGGACGACGTCAAGCATCGCGTACATGTCGACCTTGGCTTCGCCGACTGACAGTCCGCCAATGCCGATGCCGGGCCAGCTGTCCATGCTGCGAATGGCCTGAGCCGATTCGCGCCGTAATCCCGCGTGAATACCGCCCTGCACGATCGGGAAGAGCGCCTGAATTGGTGTCGGGGCGGTTGGATCGTCGCGCAACAAAACGTGGAATTCGTCGCGGCAACGCGCGAGCCAGCGAATGCTGCGTTCCATCGCTTCGCGAGCGAGCGTCTCTTCTGATTGTCCCGGCACCACGTGATCGAATTGCATGATCACATCCGCGCCAAGATTGCGCTCGATGCGCATCACGGACTCGGGAGTGAAATTGCGCAATGATCCATCGAGATGACTGCGAAACTGCACGCCGTCTTCCTTGATTGTGCGCAAGCCCTCAAGCGAGAACACCTGAAAACCGCCGGAGTCCGTGAGCATTGGCCCGTCCCAACGCATGAACTTGTGCAGGCCGCCCATTTCGCGAATCAGGTCGTCGCCTGGACGCAAATGCAGATGGTAGGCGTTGGACAACACCATTGTCGCGCCCAGTGCATGAAGGTCGTCCGGGTCGAGCGCTTTTACGGTTGCGAGCGTGCCAACCGGCATGAACGTTGGCGTGATGACGGGGCCGTGCGGCGTTTCAAATTTGCCGGTACGCGCGTTGCCATCGGTTACGCCAACTTCAAAGCGAAATGCCGATGCGACGCTTGCCGAGTCAATCGGATGGTTGACAGCGGGAACTTCGATCAGGCGCTTCGGTGCGTCAAGTTCGTGCGAGTCCACTACAACACACACATCGCGTCACCGTACGAATAAAATCGGTAGCGCTGTTCGAGGGCGGCGGCGTACGCGCGCATCGTGAGATCATAGCCCGCAAATGCGGCCACAAGCATCAACAGTGATGAGCGCGGGACGTGAAAATTCGTAATGAGATGATCGACGGCGCGAAACTCGTACGGAGGGCGCAAGAAGATGTTTGTTTCACGCGCGATGGGATGCACGACACCATCAACGGATGCAGCGCTTTCAAGTGTGCGTACACTCGTTGTGCCGACGGCCCAGATGCGTCCACCGTTTGCGCGAGTGCTCGCAATTGCTTCGGCCGTTTCGTTCGACAGTTCGCACCATTCTTCGTGCATGAGATGCGCTGCGGGGTCTTCGTCGGCAACCGGGCGAAACGTTCCGGCACCAACATGCAACAACACGTTCGCGCGTTTTACTCCACGTTCCTGCAACCGTGTGAGCATTTCTGGCGTGAAGTGTAGTCCGGCTGTTGGCGCTGCGACCGAACCCATTTCGTTTGCGTACACCGTTTGATAACGCGTGGCGTCGTTTACTTCGTCGCCGCGTTCGATGTACGGTGGAAGCGGAATGTGTCCGTGCGTTTCGATGGCAGCGTCCACTGCATGCGCAACGGACGACGCGCCGCCCGAAACGTTGAGTTGCACAATGCGTGTCCGACGCTGTGTCGTCTCGAGAATTGCAACTTCAAATCCCGGTGCAATCGTGATGGTTCGGCCGGGCGTAATTTTTGCGCCGGGATGCACCATCGCTTCGTAGTGCGTGTCATCGATGCGACGCAACAACAGAATTTCTGCCTTGCCACCACCCGCACGTTGTCCGAGCAATCGCGCGCGGAAGACGCGCGTGGTGTTCACCACCAGCAAGTCGTTCGCCGGAATCAGTTCGGCCAGATCCGCAAACGTTCGGTGCTGCAATTCACCCGTGGCGCGATTCACGACGAGCAGGCGACTTGCATCACGCGGCTCGAAGGGATGTTGCGCAACAAGTTCGTCGGGCAGTTCGAAATCGTAATCCGATGTTCGCGTTCCCGGCTGGTGCGATCCTGACGGTTCGTTCAGAAGAGTTGTGGCTGGTCGGTCGGAGTTTTCGGCACAGGCAGCCCAAGATGGCGATACGCGTGCGCTGTTGCTACCCGTCCGCGCGGAGTTCGCTGCAGCAATCCGTTCTGCACCAGGAACGGTTCATACACGTCTTCGATGGTATCGGCCGGTTCACCCACTGCCGCTGCAATGGTGCTGAGCCCAACCGGGCCGCCTTCGAACATCTCAATGATCACGCGCAACAAGCGACGATCCATTTCGTCGAGCCCGAGTTGGTCGACGTGCAGTTGCGCCAGTGCCGCCTGCGCAACATCGCGATCTATCACACCGTTGGCGCGCACCTGCGCAAAGTCGCGCACGCGTTTCAGCAGGCGAATAGCGACGCGCGGCGTTCCTCGCGAGCGACGCGCGAGTTCGTGAGCGCCCTCAGTCGTGATCTCGAGCTGCAACACCTGTGCGGTGCGTGTCACAATTATTTCGAGCTCGTCGTGCGGATACTCCTGCAGCTGATGCGGATTTCCAAAACGCGTGCGCAGCGGCGACGTCAACATGCTGAGACGCGTAGTCGCTCCAATCAGCGTAAACGGTTCAACCGGCATCGTGACTGTCTGCGCTTTCGGGCCTTCGCCAATGCGCAACTCAATCTTGAAGTCCTCCATCGCGGGATAAAGAAATTCTTCGATGATGGGGCGGAGTCGGTGGATTTCGTCGATGAACAGGACGTCGCCCGTCCGCAAGTTGGTGAGTGGGGCCACCAGGTCACCGGGTTTCTCAAGCGATGGCCCTGACGCCTTGATGAGATTGACCCCCATCTCCCGCGCGATCAGCTCGGCCAGTGTAGTCTTGCCCAGTCCTGGCGGGCCGTGAAACAGGATGTGGTCCAACGCCTCGCGCCTCTGAGTGGCGGCTTCGATGGCAATGGAAAGGCTCTCTTTAATTCGAGGCTGCCCGATAAACTCCGAGAGTCGCTGCGGCCGAAGTGACAGCTCGTCACCCCTATCGTCGGGAAATTCTTCCGGTGTCGTTATCTCGGCAGGCGACATTCGGGCAATATAAGCCGAACACCGTCCGAAAGTCCCAGTGCAGGGTAGTATTGCAACTACTACAGCGTTCCGGGAGCCATCGCGTACATTACACAGGCGCCCGCCTCCTGACATTTACATACCTACGAGCCTGCCCATGAAGCGCCGTCCCGCGTCTCTTGCAGTCATTGCCGCATTAGTTGCGATGGTTGGCCTGAACACCGCTGCGCGCCCGTTGCCGAAAAACGGCAAGGTGACGCGCGCTTCCGTTCCCGCCAAAACTGAGAAGAAGGCCGCCGTTGTCGAGGAAGCCATCAGCATCGATTGGCGCGTACTGGCCGGTTTGGATTACACCAACGGCAAAGCCACCGATTCGCTGAAGAAGCTCGAAGGCAAGCTCGTGAAAATTCCGGGCTTTGTTGTGCCGCTGGATGATTTCCAGGAAGACGGTTCTGAATTCCTTTTGGTGCCGTACTACGGCGCATGCGTGCACACGCCGCCACCGCCGCCAAATCAGATCGTGATGGTGGCCATGGAAGGCAAGAAGTCCATCAAGCTCTCGCTATTCGATGCAGTGTGGATGTCGGGCCGTCTCAAGATTCAGTCAGTCGAAAGCCCGTACGGCACCGTTGGGTACACGCTGGAAGGAATGAAAGTCGAGCCGTACACGACCAAGTAACAGAACCAAGCAATCACGGATGACTACAACGACGGCCGGAAACCCGGCCGTTGAGCTCGAGAAGTTGCGCTTTGCGTACGGCGCCGGCCCCAATGTGTTGGCCATCGATGCTCTCCGAATTGCGCGCGGCGAAACAGTCTTTCTCCATGGATCCAGCGGCAGTGGCAAAACCACGTTGCTGGGTCTTTTGGCAGGCGTGCTGCGCGCGAGCAGTGGTTCAGTAAAAGTATTGGGCTCGGACTTCACCACGATGTCCAGCGGTGCGCGTGATTCATTCCGCGCCAAACATCTGGGCTACGTGTTTCAGATGTTCAATCTGATTCCGTACTTGTCGGTACAGGAAAACATTCTGTTACCCTGCCGGCTTGATGCAACGCGACGCGAGCGAGTCGGTTCGCAGTCCTTGCCAGACGCCGCACGCGAAATGGCCGAGCAGTTGGATATCGCTCAGTTTTTGCAGCGACCCGTGACGCAGTTGAGTGTTGGTCAACAGCAGCGTGTTGCCGCTGCGCGGGCGTTGATTGGTCATCCTGAAGTTGTAATTGCCGATGAACCAACCTCGGCGCTTGATACTGACCGTCGCGAGGCGTTTCTCAAGTTGTTGTTTGCGTCATGCGACAAGGCGGGAGCGACGCTCGTGTTTGTGAGTCACGATCTCACGCTGCAGCCATTGTTCAAGCGCACGGTTGAACTGTCTGCGATCAATACGGCATCGCAAAGCGGCAAGGCGGATTAACATGGGACTCATTCTTCGACTGGCCGCCAGGTCGCTCCGCAGTCGCGTGCTCACCACGTGGCTCACGATTACCTCCATCGCGTTGAGCGTCACGTTGCTGGTTGGTATTGAGCATTTGCGTGCCGGTGTGCGCGAAAGTTTTGCGGGAACCATCAGCGGCACTGATCTGATTGTTGGTGCGCGTGGTGGATCGTTGCAGGTGTTGCTCAGCACCGTGTTCGGAATTGGATCGCCGGCGGGATCTGTTTCGATGAAAACATTTGAACGGTGGAAGGCGCATCCGGCCGTGAAGTGGGCCGTACCGTACACGTTAGGCGATAGTCATCGCGGCTTTCGTGTTGTGGGAACGACTACCGATTTCTTCGAACGGTATCGTTTTCGCAAAACAGGCAAGGTGACGTTTGTGCAGGGGCGCGCACCGACCACTGGCGATGAAGTCGCAATTGGTGCTGATGTCGAAGAAAAATTGAAGTACGCACTGAATGCGCCGGTGGTTGTCACGCACGGCTTGATGGACATCGGTACGTCCAATCACGAAGCGCATCCGTTTCACGTTGTTGGAATTCTCGCGCGCACGTTTACGCCGATTGATCGTTCGGTGTACATGACGCTTGACGGCGTTGAGGGAATGCACGAGGAAGAGCAGGGGCGTATTACGCCAACTGCGGCTGCGACTCCGGTTGTTGCGCCTGTGATAAAGAGTGCTGCAGCCGCGGCGAAGCCAGTGCCGGCGAAGAAGGCGAACGTTCCCGCTGCGATGCCCGGTGCGAATCCGCCCGCGATGCCGGGTGCAACGCCTCCATCGGCCACGCAGCAGGCGGCAAATTCATCGGCGCCGCCAGTGATGCCGGGTGCGTCTCCACCACCGAACGTTGCTGCAACGGCGGCCGCGCAACAATCAGCGAATGCGTCGGCGCCACCAGTGATGCCCGGTGCATCGCCACCGCCGAATGTTGCGGCCGCAGCAGCCGCGCAGAAATCGGCGAATACATCAGCGCCACCAGTGATGCCAGGTGCCTCGCCGCCACCAAACGTCGCGGCCGCAGCAAGTGCACAACAGGCTGCGAACGCGAAAGCGCCGCCCGCGATGCCGGGCGCATCAGCGCCAATGGTGATGCCCGGTGCGACACCGCCGAAAATTGTTGTGCAAGCGCCGCCGAAAGCACCCGCAACGATTGTTGGTGCGCCGAGTAAACCGCCGGCACACGGCGAGCCCGGTCATGATCATGGCGATGATCAAATCACCGCGTTTTTTGTTGGCACGAAAAATCGTTTTGAAGCATTGATGTTGCAGCGTGAGATGAACACCGATTTCACTGAGCCGCTCACTGCAGTTATTCCAGGCGTGGCGCTCGCCGAGTTGTTCAACAGCATCGGTTCAGCCGAAGTTGGATTGCGTGTGGTTGCGTTATTCGCGGTTGCCATTGGGCTCACCGGAATGTTGGTGGCGTTGTATTCGTCACTTGATGCCCGTCGTCGCGAGATGGCGATTCTGCGCTCGGTTGGAGCGGGCCCGGGTACCATTGTTGCGCTGCTTGTGATCGAATCGGGGCTGCTCGCATTCCTTGGCTGCGTGATTGGTGTTGGACTGGTGTATCTCGGTCTGTTTCTTGGACAGGGGCCAATCGAACAGCGCTTTGGTTTGCATTTGTCCATCGGCGCAATGAAGGCGGCGGAATACAACTATCTCGCGATCATTTTGGGTGCGGGCATACTTGTTGGTTTCGTACCCGCGTGGAAGGCCTATCGCACCTCGCTGGCGGATGGGCTGAGCCCGCGAACGTGAGTCAAGATGGTCAGTGTTACTTGACGTTC